>CALWVH010000056.1 GCA_944384915.1 uncultured Clostridia bacterium
GGCAAGTGGCAGCTGCTCATCTTCCTCGGCCAGCAGACAATCCTGCAGATGCAGAAGTCAACGGGCAGGGATGCAGTCTGTTCCTAGATTCAGAGCCGGAGATAACAACTCAGCCATCCCGGAGGGATTTACCCTTGATGGCACACAAAAGCCATGCTACAATGCTGTGACCCAGACGGAGAAACCAGCCTGTTCCTGAGTTCTTCGCCGTCGATGAGACGTTCAGAGCATTGCTTTTGTGTGCTGTCAAGGGTGGCGTAAGCTGCCATCAAACATCATATCTGCGATTTTCAAGGTTCAATCTGAGCCTATTTCTTAGGCTTCGGTTTTTCATAACTCATTTGACACTACCCTTCACTGGCTCCAAACCGGATCTTAATCCGGACTATTCAGATATAATATTATATCATAAGTATCGAGGATTTGACAAGATATTCCCCAAAGTTTCCTACACTTTTTCGGCAATACGGCACAGAAATTTTCTTGCAGTTTCCAATTCTGGCAAAACAGAAAAATTATTTCGATATACCTCGATTACACCATCACCTGTATATCCCCATTCTTTCAATGTCTGAAAAAGGAGAGAAAAATCAAAATTTCCCTGTCCAGGAAGGAGGCAATCTTTCCCCGGCATATGATCGTTTAAATGAAGATGCACCATCCGTCCTTTCATGGCGCGGCACATCTCCATGGGGGATTCTCCCGCACGCACTGCCTGTTTGATATCCAGCACAAACGCGCATTCCTCCTGAAGGCAGTCACTCATACGCTGGATAAAATCCGCCTTTTCGCTACGAAAATCCACTACATTTTCCTGCGCCACTGTAATCCCAAAACGCTGCCCCTCCCGGAACAGACGATGGTAATTTTCCAGATATTCTTCTTCGGTGATACGGCCTTTTCGGTAGTTTCTCTGACCGTGAAGCACCAGATATTTTGCCCCCAATCGTTGGGCAGCCTCAAAAAAACGATGATAAAATTTCAGGCTATCCTCTGTGCGGCGAGGGTAATCTGAAAAAAACAGCATATTTTCAAAAGCAGAAGTAAACGGGTGGATAGAAAGCACCTCTGCCCCATATTTTTGCAGCTCCTTACTCATGAAAGAAAGGAACTCTGGTTCGGTTTCTGAAAACGTATTTAGGAACACTTCAAATTTATGAAAACCCATTTCCAACAGGCAGGACAGTGATTTCTCTGCTTCTGTGGGATACAGGCAGGCTGTTGAAATGCCGATTTCCATGACGGCCTCCTTTTCTGCCCATCGCGGCATGTAGTGTCTATCTATATATAGCATATGCTCTTTTTCATTCTTTGTTTTTAATGATACCCCAATTCTCAAAGGGTGTCAAAGAGATTTTCATCTATTGCCGTATATTCCCACCTATTGCCGGAAAACTACAGAAGAAATCAAATTCGGGAGGTAAAATTTATGAGCAGCCAAAATGAAGAACTGATTCGTGAGATCCACAAAGCGGCTTCTTCCGGACTGGAAGCCATTGAAACGATTCTGCCCAAAATCAATCGTTCTCAGCTCCGCCGGGAAGCAGAACGCCAAGGCAGCCAGTATAAACATCTTATTACCCGCTCAGAGGAAATGCTGCAAAAAGCACAGGCACTTCCGGAAAAATCCCCTGTCCTGCAAAAAGCCGTCATGTGGGGCGCAATCCAGATGAACACTCTTGCGGATGCTTCTTCTGAGCATATTGCGGAGATTATGATTAATGGCTCCAATATGGGGATTGTGGAAATGACCAAACAAATGAATCGCCTTTCTGATGCAGACGCCGGCGCGAAACGTCTGGCAGAGGAATTTATCCGCGGTGAACAACGTCATATCGAAGAATTAAAGTCCTATTTATAAGTACTCTCCTCTCTTCACTCTTGATTCTGCTGCTGCAATTTTGTATAATAAATTAAGTATGCATATTTGAGAGGAGAAGACGAGTTCTCATGGCACTGCTTAGCACCAGCCAACTGCAAAAATCTTTCGGTACCGATCTGGTTTTTGCAGGGGCTTCTTTTGAGATACACGACCGGGATCATATTGGATTGGTGGGGGCCAACGGTTCCGGAAAAACGACCCTGTTTAAAATTCTCACCGGCGATCTCTCCTATGATGGTGGTGAGATCTACAAAGCCCGGGAATGCCGGGTTGGATATATGGAGCAGCACGTGTGCCGGGATCTGGACCGGAGCGCCTATAATGAGGTGTTGACTGTCTTCTCTCACTTGTTGGAGATGGAAAAGGAACTGGAGGATATTTCCCAGCGCCTTCAAGTGCATCCGGACGAGGCACTCATTGAGCGCCAGATGCTTCTCAACGACCAGTTTACAGCACAAGGCGGACTCACCTGTCGAGCCAGAGCCCGAAGTACTCTTATGGGTCTTGGTTTCTCTGATGAGCAGATGGGAATGCCGGTAGGGGTACTCAGCGGCGGGCAAAGAGCGAAATTACAGCTTGCCAAAATGCTTCTTAGCGGGGCGAATCTGCTGCTTTTGGACGAACCTACCAACCATCTTGATATTCCATCCGTGGAATGGCTGGAGGACTTTTTGAGGGGTTTCTCCGGCGCGTACATCGTCATTTCCCATGACCGTTTCTTCCTAGATAATGTAACGGACCGCACCTTTGAGATGGAGCATCAACGGCTTACTCTATACAAAGGCAATTACACCCAATATCTGGACCAGAAAGAAGAAAACGCCCTTTCTGTCCAACGAAAATATGATAATACCATGCGGGAGATCAAGCGTCTGGAAGGCATTGTGGCCCAACAGCGACAGTGGAACCGGGAAAAGAACATCCGCACAGCAGAAAGCAAATTGAAGGTGATCGCCCGACTGGAAAAAACGCTGGTTAAACCCGATTCTGCCCTACCCACCATGCAATTTTCCTTTGGCGCCAGCCAGCGCGGTGGTAACGATGTCATGTATGTGGAAAATCTTGGTCTTTCCTTCGACGGGAAACCCTTGTTTTCCCATGTGGATATGGAAGTGCATCGGCAGGAACGAATCTTTCTCATCGGACCCAATGGCTGCGGCAAAACCTCTCTGTTGCGTATCCTTATGAACCAGTATCAGGCTACTCAAGGAACCGTACGCTTTGGCGCTGGTATTGATGTGGGATATTATGACCAGCTGCAAAGCGGTTTGGATGATACCAAGACTGTATTGGATGAAATATGGGACCGCCACCCCAAAATGACGGAAACGGAAATTCGCAACGCTCTGGCGGTTTTCCTGTTCCGCGGCGAAGACGTCTACAAAATGGTGTCCGCCCTCAGCGGTGGAGAGCGGGCAAGGCTGCTGCTTCTGCGTCTGATGCTCTCCAAAGCCAATTTCCTGCTGTTGGACGAACCTACCAACCACCTGGATATCCGCTCCTGTGAGGCTTTGGAAGACGCCTTACTCCATTATGACGGCACCCTGTTTATCGTTTCTCATGACCGCTATCTTATCAACAAACTGGCTGACCGCATCTATTCTCTGGAGCCGGAGGGAGTTACGGAAACCATTGGTAACTACGACGACTATCTGGCCCATCGGAAGGCGCAGGAGCAAGCCGCTGAAAAGGCTGCCCCTGTCCCCCAGAAGGTAAATGAATACCGCCAGCGCAAAGAACTGGCTTCGGAACTGCGCAAAGCCCGGACTGCTCTCTCCCGAGTGGAACAGGAAACGGAAGAAAACGATGAAACCCTCCGCGCACTCTCCCAGCAGTTACAGGAACCAGAGATTGCCAGCGATTTTCAGAAAACCATGGAACTTTCGGCAGAAATGGAACGATTGAATCAGCGGAACGAGGAACTGCTTTTACAGTGGGAAGAACTTTCTCAGAAGATCGAGGATATAGAAAAAAGAGGCGCTGCAAAATAATTTGCAGCACCTCTTAAAAGTTTTTAACCTTATTTAGCGGCGAATTCCTGTACCGCCTGCATAAATTCTTCCACTTCTTTTTCTTGAGAAGGATCGCTATCGATCTCAAGAGTGATGGGCTGTGAAGTTCCTAAACTGAAAACACCCATAATGGACTTGGCGTCGATTTTATACTTGCCATTGGAAAGGTCAATGGAAAACTTGTACTTGTTGGTGAGCGTTACAAAACGTTTGACATCGTCAATGGTAAACAATACGATCTGCATGGTCTGCATTGCAACGATACCTCCTGTAGCTTGGATTTGCTCCGAAACAGTTTTCGGAACTCTATAATCATACCGCAGCCGAACTCATTGGTCAAGGTGAAATATCACCAGATTCCGGGGAGATTTCTTCCCTTTTGGCTTTGTATTTTATCTAAAAAAATGCTATTTTCCCTTATTTTTCTACTCTTTTCTCGTTGTCTTTGAAAGGATGATCTCAAAAAATGATGAAAGTTACCGCTATTACCTTGGGATGCAAAGTAAATCAGTATGAAAGTCAGGCCATGTTATCACAGCTGGCCGCATCTGGTTTTTCGGTATGCCAGCCTGATGAAACTGCCGACATCGTACTAATCAACTCCTGCACGGTAACAGCCGCCAGCGACCACAAAGTACGTCAGACTCTGCATCGCGCCCGCAAAAACAACCCCGATGCGGTAATCGTTCTTACCGGCTGTATGCCTCAGGCATTCCCCGAAGCCGCACAGGCTTTGGAGGACGCAGATGTGGTGCTGGGCAACTCCAACCGTTCCGCCTTGGCTTCCGATATTCTTCGTTATCTTTCCACCCGGCAAAGGGTCATTGATATTGTCCCCCACGAAAACGGAGAAAAATTTGAATCCATGCAAGTGGGCAGTTTTTATGAGCGTACTCGAGCTTTCGTAAAAATCCAGGACGGCTGTAATCGTTTTTGCTCCTACTGTATTATCCCCTATGCCCGAGGACGTATCCGTTCCAAGCCTCTGGATGAATTAAAAGAAGAACTGGCCAACTTGGGACAGAATGGCTACCGCGAGGTAGTCCTGACCGGCATCAACCTGTCCGCCTATGGGCAGGAATTGGGATTACATCTCTGTGACGCGGTGGAAGCTGCCTGTGCTGTACCGGAGATAAAGCGGGTGCGGCTGGGCTCTTTGGAACCGGAGCAGCTCCAGGACGACGTGATCGCACGGCTGGCCAAACAGGAAAAGTTGTGCCCGCAATTTCACCTTTCTCTTCAAAGCGGATGCGACGCTACTTTGCGCCGGATGAATCGCCACTATGATACGGCAGAATACCGCCGCATTGTCCACACCTTGCGGGAAGTATTTCCTAACGCCGCCATTACCACCGACATCATGGTGGGATTTGCTGGGGAGACGGAAGAAGAATTTGCCGCTTCCCTCGCCTTCGCTAAGGAGATTGCTTTTGCCAAGGTCCATGTGTTCGCCTATTCCCGCCGTCCCGGGACGGTGGCCTACAATATGCCGGGACAGGTATCCAATGCCGAAAAGGAAAAGCGCAGCCACGCCATGATCGAGGCGACGGAAGCCACCCGAAAAGCCTTTATGGAACAGCAGGTGGGCCTTATCCAGCCGGTACTGCTGGAACAACAGGCAGAACCGGGAATCTGGGAGGGATATACTCCTAATTATACGCCAGTACATTTGGCTAGCAAGGAAGATCTTGCTGGAAAAATCCTTTCGGTGCGTCTTAACGGTTGTCAGGATGACTTCTGCACTGGTGAGGCTCTTGGCTGAAAAACCGGTTTGGGTAAAATTGCTGTAAAAAAATAGAAAAAATATTTTTCAATGTAGAAAAGTCCTGTTTCTTTAGCTGGATTTATGGTATGATACCATTAGATACTATATGAAGGGACGATGCCCCATGAAACGAGCGATACGTTTTACCCGTACGGAAAAAAGCTGGATTTTGTATGACTGGGCCAATTCGGTCTACGCCACCAATATGATGGCCGCTATCTTCCCCATCTATTTTGGCAGTGTGTGCAGCAATGCCGGGGTGGATAATGTAGTTCCCTGGTCCTACGGCACTTCTATCGCCACCTTTACCATTGCCATATTGGCTCCTTTTTTGGGAGCTGTGGGAGATTATAAAGGCATGAAAAAGCGGCTATTTGCTTTTTTTGCCGCCTTGGGTGTTTTAACTACCCTATCTACCGCGCTGTTTGATTCTTGGCAGATGCTATTGGTGGGATATGTGCTTTCCTATATTGGATTTTTGGGTTCCTGTCTAATGTATGACTCCTTCCTTACCGACGTAACTACCAAAGACAGGATGGACAAGGTTTCCGCCTGGGGTTATGCCATGGGTTACATTGGAGGCAGCACCATTCCTTTCCTGATTTCCATTGGTATTTTGCTGGTAATGGGGATGGATAACCCCACAGCGGTAAAGATCGTCATCGTGCTTACCTCCCTGTGGTGGGCTGGGTTCAGTATTCCCATGCTCCGCAACGTAAAACAGGAGCATTATGTAGAAGTCCCCCCTTCCAAACTGGCCAAAAATGCTCTTTCTAATATCCGGGAGACGTTTGGAAGCATTGTGAAAAACCGGGGAATCTTCCTGTTTATCCTGGCTTACTTCTGCTACATCGACGGTGTGAATACGGTCATTAACCTTTCTTCCTCCTACGGTACCAAGTTAGGGTTGGATTCTGTAGGAATGATTTTGGCTTTGCTGGTAACACAGATTGTTGCAGTGCCCTGCTCCATCCTCTTTGGCAGGCTTTCGGAAAAAGTAGGTTCCTTGCGGATGATCCGGGTAGCCATTGGCGTTTATTTTGTGGTATGTCTGGTGGGCTTTTATATGGGATGGAATATCGAAGCCAACGAAGGAAGCGAGGAAGCCATTGCCCTTTCCCAGATATTGTTCTGGATCATGGCCTTTATGGTGGGCACGGTACAGGGTGGTATTCAGGCTATTTCCCGTTCATATTTTGGCAAGTTGGTGCCTCCCAGCCGTTCTACTGAATACTTTGGATTCTATGATATTTTTGGAAAGTTTGCCGCCGTTCTTGGCCCCTTGTTTGTGGCAGTATTCTCTTCCGTTACAGGCCACGATTCTATTGGGGTGCTGAGCCTGGTAGTGCTGTTTGCTGTAGGTTTTATCATCCTTTTCATTGGTAGAAAACAGATGGATGCTTCTCAACAGGCTGCTAAAACAGAGAAAACAGAATAAAAGGCAGAAAGGCCGCCCATATGGGCGGCTTTTTTTATTGCAGCACCTTCATCACATTTTCCATTTCCTTTTGCGTCTGCTCCGTATCTAAATAGTCGTAGGAATAAAACATAAAGCCGTCGCAGTCAATGTCCCTGCCTGCCATTACCTGCTTGGCGATGATATCATCTGACTTTTCCCAAGTACCATCATCTACATCTGAGCCAGCCTTATACACTGCCAGCCCAATATAGAACTGGATGGAATCCTCCAACAATAGGCTTTTCCAGGTTGCGATTGTCTCAGTGAAAGGCAGGGTATCGTTTTCAAAGTTTACGTACATTTGGGGGCAGATATAGTCCACGTACCCTTTTGCTGCGCACCAGGTAGCTACATCGGCTCCCATAGCTTTATTATTGGAAAGATTGCCCTGAGGAGAAATTCCAAACACTACTTCCGGCTTTTCTGCCTTGATCTTTTGATACACCAGGGACACCAGTGCGTTGATATTAGCCGTGCGCCATTCGCTTTGAGACAGGGAGGCATAGCCTCCCTTTTCCGCCTCTTTACAATAGGCCTCATAAGTAGATTTATCAAAACCGGTATCCTGGGTGGGATAAAAATAATCGTCAAACTGAACGCCGTCTACCTCATAATTTCGAACGATCTCCGCTACTCCTTCCGCAATATAACTGCGCACTTCCTCGACTCCGGGATTATAGTAGGTTCCGGAATCCGTTTTCAGTACCCAATTTTCTTTCCCCTCTTCCTTACTCCATTTTTGTGCCGGGTTGTCCTCGGATAAAGTAGAGGGCGTTTTTTGGCTTTGTACCCGCAAAGGGTTCACCCAGGCATGAAACTCCATTCCCGCCTTATGAGTGGCCTCCACCATGTACTCCAGTGGATCATAGCCTGGGTTTACACCCTGGGTGCCGCCTACCACGTGGGACCAGGGAAAATATTCTGATGGATATAAGGCATCTCCAAAAGGCCGTACATGGACGATAAGAGTATTCATCCCTTTTTCTGCTGACGTCTGGACGATCTTATCAAAGTTTTCCTGAAATGCCTTTTCCCCTTTTTCTTCCGTTTGCAGAGACATAAACGGCACCCACACCGCCCGCATTTCTTCATCTACAGAAACCGTTTCTATCTTCTCTGTAGAACTGCTTTCACTTTGGAAAGAGTTATTTTCTGCTGGGAGCTTTTCCTCTTCCTTAGTGGGGTGAAGGATCCCTGACACCATGGTAATGGCTACGGCTCCTGCCAAAAGCCCTGCGGCTAAAAGCCGCGGATGGCGCAGCCGGATATTCCACAAAATCCTACGCTTTCTCATCGCACTCCGTCCTTCCATGCCCGCATTGACAGCTGGGCGGAATTCCTGTACCATAATAACAGGCTGTTCTATCCCTATGCAGCCTTGTCCCGGGATAGAACGGCACATAACAAGAACAGGGGGAATGGATTTGATTTTTTGTGAATACCGATGGTTTTTATTGGCCGTGTGGGTAGCCATTATCAGCCTGCTGGCAATTATTTTTACCGTTCATGATAAATCCTGCGCCAAAAAAGGCAAATGGAGAGTACCAGAAAACACCCTAATGCTTTTGGGGGCGTTGGGAGGTGCAGCCGCCATGTTTCTCACCATGCGGTGCATTCGCCACAAAACCAAACACTTAAAATTTATGCTGGGGCTACCGGTACTATTTTTACTGCATCTTACTTTGTTGATTTTTGCAATCTGGAAATGGGGGTTCTGAATCATGGAAACGGTCCGTTATCCCATTCTGCTGCTGGACGCCGATGGGACTTTGTATGACTTTAAAACCTCACAGGCCCATGCGCTGGAGCGTGCCTACCGAGGAGCAGGATTTGGGGATATCCTCCCCTACTCTTGTGAAATTTTGGAACAATACAGCCGTGTAAACCAAAGCTGGTGGCAACGGTTGGAGCGGGGAGAATGCACCAAAGAGGAATTACAGTTGGGAAGATTCCGGGAGTTTTTCGCGGCCCTGGGTCTTTCCTTTGACCCCGCAGAGTTTAATCGGATGTATATGGAGGAGCTGGGAAACGGCACCTACCTACTGCCTCATGCAGAAGAGGTGTGTCGGGAGCTGGCCAAAACCTGTAGCCTTTATATTGTTACCAATGGTGTTTCCCGCACCCAGCGTCGGCGCATTGGCGGTTCTGCACTAAACGGCCTGTTCCGGGAAATCTTTGTTTCAGAGGATGCTGGTGTACCCAAACCAGAAGCTGGTTATTTTGAATATGTCTTTTCCCATTTAGGAGAGGTAGACCGAAAAAACATTCTGTTAGTAGGGGATTCCCTTTCTTCAGATATGAAAGGGGCAGAAAACGCTGGATTAGATTCCTGCTGGTTTAACCCTCAATCTGCACCCTTACCGGAGCATCCCCATATCACCTTTACCATCCGAGATCTGCGGGAACTTCCCACCATTGTAAAGACTGGAAAACAGGAAGAAAAAAACTTTTAAAAAAGTCCGTCAAAGACTGTAACAACTTTTGCCCCTTTTCCATACACTATAATGTAATTCGAAAGGAGGCAACTCAATATGTGCAACAACAACTTTGGCGGATGCTCCTGGATCCTCATCATCCTCCTGATCCTGTGCTGCTGCGGCGGTAACAACGGCCTGTCCAACAACAACGACTGCGGTTGCGGCAACAGCTGCTGCTAATCCCCGCAAAACCGAAGGCGGACGCTTCTGCGTCCGCCTTCGGGCTTACATAATGATTTTCTCGATTATTATTTATGGTATTTCCCATGATTCTGAATCTGAAACGCACGGTAAATCTGCTCACACAGCATAACTCGGGCCAGCTGGTGGGGGAACGTCATGGGGGACATGGAAAGCCGCAGATTTCCGGCCTGCTTGACCTTTTCCGCCAGACCAAAGGAACTGCCAATAACAAAGCTCACCGAAGAGATGCCCCGAGAGGCCAATTCTTCCAATGTACTTGCCAGCTTGGGGGAGGTCATCCCCTTCCCCTCAATACATAACGGAATGACGGCACTACCTTTAGCTGCTGTCAGTAGTTTTTCCCCTTCTTCTTCCAATGCTTTTTCGATGAGGGCTTGGGAGGGATCATCTGGTAAACGGCTCTCCGGCAATTCTACAATGGAAAAGCTGCAAAAGGCTTTCAACCGTTTAGCATACTCCGCACAGGCATCCCGCCAATAGGCCTCCTTGAGTTTCCCTACACATAAAATGCGGACATTTAACATAACATTTCCCCTTTCTCAATAAAAAAGCCGGGAGCGCTCGTCCCGGCTAAAAAGCTCTATGGTATGTAATTCAAAACAAAATTGTACTGCCTTCTACATTCTCCCTGGGCGCTACAGAAAGGATAAAATCCCGATTCTCCTCCAGCCCTGCCATTTTAAGAGAACATAGCGCGGTCTGGTAAGCCAACTCCGGGGTATTATTTTCGCTGCTCAGGTGAGCCAACAAAAAACGACTAGTACCCTTTCCTGCCAAATAAGGAAGATACTCTGCACAAGTTTCGTTAGAAAGATGCCCAATGGAGGAAAGAATACGGCGCTTGAGTGGATACGGATAGGGGCCGTTACGGAGCATCCCCACATCATGGTTGGACTCCATTACCACAAAATCGGCGCCTTCCATCATTTTTTCCACCTCCGGGGTAATAACCCCTAAATCAGTGGAAAAAGCCACACGGTGGTCGTCAGCAGTCTTTACCAGGTACCCATATCCTTCCGCGCAGTCGTGGGAGGTGTGGAACGGAATGATCTCCATACCGCCGCATTGGAGGCCCTCCGGCCCAATAACGGCACAGGGGAATTTCCCATTGAGAATCTGAGCATCGTTAAGAGCTTCCAGCGTCCCAAAAGAAGCGTACACCGGGATATGATGACGCCCTGCAAATACCCGCAGCCCCTGCACGTGGTCACTGTGTTCATGGGTAACAAAAATTCCTTCAATAGCAGAAAGAGGGATACCACAATAGGCCAGCTTTTCTGTGATCTGCTTGGCGCTTCTTCCGGCATCGATAAGGACTCCCCTTTCTTCGGAGCCAATATAATAACTGTTTCCACTGCTCCCGCTGAAAAGGGGACAAAGTCTTGCCAATTGATAGCCTCCATTATTATCAGGCGTATTTGCCTATATTGCTTTGTTTAACCTACCCGTACTACTGCTGGACCTGGAGTTTCGATACGACGAATCTCTGCGCCCAAGGAGCACAGCTTCTCCACAATCGCGTCATAGCCCCGCTCAATATACTGGATATCCTCGATCTGGGTAGTCCCCTGGGCACAAAGAGCTGCAATTACCATAGCAGCACCTGCCCGAAGATCCACTGCCTTTACCGGGGCTGCAACCAGATGGTCTACCCCTTCTACTACTGCCAAACGGCCATCTACCGAGATCTGGGCCCCCATTCTCCGCAGTTCTTCCACATAGCGGAAACGGTTGTCCCACACACCTTCTGTAATCAGGCTGGTACCCTTGGCGATAGAAAGCAATACCGCAATCTGCGGCTGCATATCTGTGGGGAAACCAGGGTGCGGCATCGTTTTGACATTACATTTATTCAATGTTCCAGAACGGGAAACCCGAATGGAGTCATCATATTCCTCTACATTTACCCCCATCTCTTCCAGCTTGGCGGTAATGGATTCCAAATGCTTGGGAATGACGTTTTTAATCAGCACATCGCCGCTAGTAGCAGCCGCAGCCACCATATAGGTGCCGGCTTCAATCTGGTCAGGAATGATAGAATAAGTCGTACCCCGCAGATGCTGCACTCCATGGATCTTGATTACGTCTGTACCAGCGCCGCGAATATCAGCGCCCATACTGTTGAGGAAGTTTGCAAGGTCCACTACATGGGGTTCACGAGCGGCGTTTTCAATTACCGTAAGGCCCTTTGCCTTAACAGCAGCCAAAATAATATTGATGGTAGCGCCAACTGTCACCAAGTCCAGATAAATATGGTTTCCCACCAATTCATCGGCTACCACATCTACCATACCGCCATCCAAAGAATAGGTGGCTCCCAAGGCCATAAAGCCCTTTAAATGCTGGTCAATGGGACGAACGCCAAAGTTACAACCTCCAGGCATTCCCACTACTGCATGGTGGTACCGGCCCAATAAGGCTCCCAACAGATAGGAAGACGCACGCATTTGGCGTACCAATTCATAGGGCGCAACATGGGTGTGCACAGTGCGGGGGTCAATTTCCAGGGTATTGCTGTTAACTGCACGCACACCTGCTCCCATATCCTGCAAAATATGAGCCATCGTGTTAACATCCGTAATATTGGGGATATTTTCAATACGGCACACGCCGTCAGAAAGAATCACAGCCGGAAGAATTGCGACAGCAGCATTTTTAGCGCCGCTGATGGTCACTTCGCCAGACAGCCGATTGCCGCCTGTAATCACAAATTTATCCAAAATGACACACTCCTAATATTTGGTTTTCGGCCGCCAAAGACAGCCCATTTATATTTAATTATGTTATCTTCAAAATAAACCGGCAAATTACAATTGCCTTTCATATACAAAAAAGAAAACATCTGTTTTGAAATGTTTTTAATTTCTTCCCAGATGCTCCATTCTATTTTATGTCTTCTTAAATGATAATACACGGAGAAATAAAAGTCAATATCTAACAAAAAAAACCATTGATTCTTGTACAAGAAAAAAATAATAGCTCCACTTTTTTTTTTTTTATCAGAGAAAAATGCATATATCCATTATGGAACTATATAAAATCGGGTCCCAACAGGCTCAAAACCTGCTGGGACCCGATAAAATTCAGCTTAAATAAGGAAGTGGATCTACTTTGGAACCATTCTTAATGATTTCAAAATGCAGATGTGGTCCGGTAGAATCTCCTGTACTGCCGATCAAAGCAATAGGCTGGCCTTTTGCCACTTTCTCACCAGAGGATACTAAAATCTTACTGGCATGAGCATACAAAGTCTGATAACCATTTCCATGATCGATGAGGAGATGGTATCCATAACCATAATTATGCAGCTTTACATAGGAGACAGTCCCTCCATCTGCTGCCACAATCGTCTGACCATAGGAATTTCCGTTGGAGAAATCCAATCCCCAGTGCGTCGTACCCCATCTTGCACCAAAATAAGAAGAAATATTCCGCACCACTGGCGACGGCCAGGTAAATAATCCGCTAGCCTCTCCTGGAATCTTTCCAGTAGGACGTTTTTTGGTGCCCACTACCACGATCTTATTTACCGCTTCCTCTGTCACCTTTTGGGAGACCTCTTCTCGGGCCACCTCTTCTCCTTCCACATAGGAAACCTTGTCTACACAGGTACGTACACCGCTTTTACCTTCTTGAACCACTTTCGAATAATCAGTATATTGAGAATCATCTTTTTGAGTAACCGTTTTATAGGGAATCTCTTCCTCATAAGTCTCTTCTTTTACCACACAAACATGGAGCTCTTCTGCTATCTGTTCTTTAAAAGCTTCTGGCGAAAGGATACTGTCGGTGGGAAACAGTCCGCTGATTATCTCAATACTTTCCAAATATTCTGAAGATTCCGCTTCTTCTGCTTCTTTTTCTTCCCTAAGAATACTTTCCAAAACATACCGGAGATCGGTGCTGCTTCGAACCACACCTTTCAGCTCTCCATTCACATATGCGCCTGAAGCCTCGCTGATAATATCATCCGAACTCTGTATCAGCTGGTCGCAGATTACCGATGCCTCCTCAAATTGTTCCCCTCCAACGATTCCAAGTTGATAGGACGCTACGGTGTTGACTTCTACCTGTGCAGAGGAATCAAACAACATACGCTGATTCATCATTTCCGCAGCCTGCTCAAATACACCTTCATCCTCTACAACTGCGGTCTGTCCATCTCCATAACTCAGGTATAGTCCATAGTTTTGCTGGCTCCAAAACCATATCGTACCTGCTAAAATCAGTAAAGCAGCCAACGGGATCACCACTTGTCCTGCTGCAAACAGGATAGCGCGATGCTGGTGGGCATGCCGTAAATGTCCTAATGCCCGGCGTACTCCCTGTTCTTTACGCACCATTTTCAGATGTCCAGACTCCCAACGGAGATTACTCCAGATTCGGACACGGGAATACCGAATTACACGCACTTTTCTTCGGAAAAAGCGCACGTAGATTCTATGGCACACATCTCGCAGAGGATACAAAAAACGCTCTACCCTGGTTTCCAAACGTTTTAATATCCGCAGTGTTTGTGCTCCTGTAATATATACGGTATTATAAGAAAATTGAAGAATCCCTACGCCAAGGTGCCGCAGCAACCCAGACACGGTTTTCCCCACAAAGCGAACCCATTTTTTCAAGAAAAATCGCTCCTTGTAAAAGTTACAACTTTGTAATCATTTTCTATATCATACCGCAAACCGGCTCTCTTTGCAACCCCCGGGAAGAAAAAACCAATATGTCTGTTTTAAAAATACTTTTTCTCTGCCAATTCTTCAGGGGAAGCTTCTGTAAATCGAGAAAGCAATTTTCTTGTATCCTGCTCCGCTGTTTCAAACAGTTGAAAGAAATCCTCTGTATGGGATTTCCCTGTACGGTCTTCCCACTGTTCATGCCCAGTATTGGCATAATCAATCTCATCGGCCTCTAGCATTCCACGCAAATGGCAGGAGATCGTGCGCTTCCCCTTTTTCTCCAAGCGAGATACCAGCTGCTTTTTTAAGCCAGTTCGATCATTCATGATGCGAAAAGCTAGTCGGGCGTCTTTTTCTGCCTGACGTAGTTCTTTTGTCTTTCCTGTCACTCCAAATAATGTTTTTAAAAGAGCGGAGTAAATCATTTCAATATTCTCTTCTACTTCCTCATTTTTGGGGAAACAGCTTCCCAATGAGAAATCTGTTGGTAGTTTTCCTACCTCCCAGCGTAAAACAATCCCATCCAATGCAGATTCGATTTCATTGTGAAGAATCTCCTCTGTTTGTTCCGGCTCCTGTTCCAATAGCTTTTGGGATAGCCACTCAACATAGGGGTGGCAGGTACGGTCTAGGCTGTAATGGCACAAAAATCCCATAATGTAAGAACGAATCATGGACACCGGCCTGTCCTGATACAGTTGCTGGAGTACCCGCAATGTATTTTCCGGAGGCTCCCGGTGAAGGCATCCTCCCAATTCACACAGACTCTCCCCTTTCTGCCAAGGAAAAAAACGATGGCAAAAAAGAAAATCCGGCCCTTGTTTTCCCCAATCAAAAGCGTCCTTTACCAATTTTTCCCGAGCTACGACACCCTCTTTTTCCAGCCATTCCCAAATGCGTTCCCCATGTAAAGCGTGTACAATTCCTGCCGGCATTCGCAATTCCTCCGTTCTTTTTCTACCGTAATCAGTCCAAAAGCCCAAGGCTTCCCCTCTCGACTCTATCATACACAAAACGATATCAGAATACAATCATATCCTTTATTTTTGCAAATCATAACCACCCGTCAAACGGGTGGTTTGCACAAGGGCTATAAGCCCAAGTTACCGGCCAGCGCCTCAAGGCGCTGGCTTTCACCTTTTACAAAGGTTCAAGCCTATTGCCTTTGCCACTTTT
>CALWVH010000057.1 GCA_944384915.1 uncultured Clostridia bacterium
CATGGTTTTACTCATCCTTTCTTGTTGGTTGTTGAAAACTTGAGATCTTTGCTGAGTTAGAGCTTAGAGTTATCTTGTTCTTTCCCAGCTGGTAAAGTATTAGGGGGGAGAGTGTGAGAGGGGGGAAGCGGAAAACCGCCCCGGCCATTCAGCCGGAGCGGTTCTAAAAAAGGGCGCACCACCCCCTTGTATTTTGAGGGTTTGAAATTAAGCCATTTGGTGCTTTCGTTAATCTATCTATATAACTGTCGGAAACTTCTACACTTCCGACAACGGGAAAAAAGAGTGGTAAACGCAAAAAAGCGGAGTTCCCAGCCTGAAAAATCAGGTGAAAACTCCGATTCGCTTTGCAGATATCTCTGAAAACGGGGATGACAGTAATGGGTCAACTATCTTTTTTGAGAACGGGAAAAAGCCCGCAAACCCGCATGAATACTAAGAAAAATGTGACCGACAGTAAAATCGGTCACATTACTTGGTTGCGGAGGCTGGATTTGAACCAACGACCTTCGGGTTATGAGCCCGACGAGCTACCGGACTGCTCCACTCCGCGATATGAACACCTGAAAAACAGGTGCTCAACTATTATATCACATATTTTGAGAAATGCAATACCTTTTTTAAATTTTTTTATTCAGTGCTGGATCGGTTCGTCGGTTTCCTCAAACGAAAAGGAGGGAACCGCTTTTACTAGTACATCCAGAAGCTGAGCATCAAAATTGTGTTTTACGGTGGTATCTCTATCAAACACCATCAGTGCTTCATCTTCTGGGGTACTGGCTGGCCAGTGAGGCAGGGAGCGATGATTGGGGTCTCCGGTACGAGCAAAGTTTACCCACGCACCGCAAAGCTGCTCTTCCAGCCGGTCCGAGACGCCGGGGATGTTACAGTAAGGCGCTTTATCGGTATTGTGGAAAACAAAGGGGATTTCACAGCAATGCCACGCTACATGACCGCCGTCATAGGGAAAATCTAAAGTGAACTGATAGGAGTATACAGGGCTTTCTGTATGGGCAGCGCGCTTTATTACAAAATCCCGGGAAGGAGCGCGGAACAGGGTGTCCACAAAAAGTAGATCGGTGAGGTCTTTTTCTGGGTAGGCCTCTTGGAAAAGGGAAATGAGCTCCTGGGCAGCATTGCCGTATTTTTTGACGATTAGGGCTTCTTTTTCTTCATGGGAAAGAGCGGTGCGGTCAATGGCGGGGCCAAAGGAGAACTCTCCAAAAACGGTACCTACCATGACTGGCACGGTTTTTGCAAATTCGGAAAAGCCCACCTTTCTAGGATCTCCCAGCATAAATTCATTTTGCATAGGGGCAAGTCCCACATATTCGCCTTTCTTTTGCAGGGCGGGAGCTACCTTTTTATACGCTTCAGCCAGCTGTGCATAGGGCACATCCGCCAGCCGTTCGCCTTCTCCTTGGGGAATCCTCAGTTCTTGCAGTAATGCGTGGCAGATAGCCTCACCATTATTTCCTTGCATGGGCAGCAAGTCAAATACACCGCTCTGGATAATCCCCTTGTGGAATAGCCCAAAAGCGGAAGGGGTCTGCATTAAGGTCCAGATTTTAGCCCCGCCTCCAGACTGGCCGAACAGGGTCACGTTATTCGGGTCTCCACCAAAGTTGGCTATATTATCCCGAATCCATCGCAAAGCAGCCACCATATCTTCTGTACCGGCGTTGGCGGAGTTGCGATATTTTTCACTGAGGGAGGAAACGTCTAAATAGCCCAGTACATTCAGCCGGTGGTTTAGGGAGATTACTACCGCATCACCAAATTTACTCATGTTTTCTCCATCATAAGCCACGTGCTCAATAGAGGAACCGTCGGAAAATCCACCGCCGTGAAGCCAGACAATAACGGGCTTTTTAGCATTGGAATCAAGAGAAGGAGTCCAAAGATTGAGAAATAGGCAATCTTCGTCCTGCGGCCAATAACGGTGAGGCACCATCGCTTCACAGCTGGGTTGAGGCTGGTTTAAAATGGGGCATACATACCCATAAGAGAGAGCATCTTTGATCCCCTCCCAAGGCTCCACTTCTCGGGGCATTTGAAACCTTTTTGCCACAGCATAGCGGATACCGTGAAAAATATAGGTGCCATCCCAGAAGAAACCGCGCAGCTTACCGGATTTGGTCTGGACAACGGGATTGGTTTTGGTGCAGAGAAATGTTTTTGCCATATGGTTGCCACCCCTTGAAATAATTTTTTATCATAATAGTCTGCTCTCAGTGACCGAGAAAGTTTTACGAAGTTTATCAATATTATAGATGAAATTTTCTGTACATACAAGCAAATTTTATAACAGCACATCTTGTATTTTCCTTTTTCCAGCGGTATACTAAAAATAGAAATAAATATTGCCCGAGAGTAAAAGAGCGGCGGCAAAAGAGTCTGCAAGACGTAGGCTTGTTTTGTTGCGGCTTTTTTGTTTTGTGCGGAAAAGAACAGGAGGAAACAAACGTGGAAAAACGTCGATATGATATTGCTGTCATCGGCTGCGGCGTTGTGGGCGCGGCAGTAGCTCGACAGCTTTCCCAGTACCGGTTGTCGGTATGCGTGTTGGAAAAGGAAAACGATGTGGCAGTAGGAACCACAAAGGCAAATTCTGCCATTATCCATGCAGGGTATGACCCCAGACCCGGATCTCTCATGGCAAAGCTCAATGCCCGGGGTGTGGAACTGGTGAAGGAATTGGCGCCCAAACTGCATTTTCCGTACCAGCCCATTGGCTCGTTGCTGCTGGCCTTTACAGAGGAAAATCTAAAAACCGTAGAGGTATTGTACCAGCGTGGCCGCCATAATGGCGTGCCGGGGCTGAAAATTCTCTCCGCTGATGAAGTGCGGGAGATGGAGCCTAATGTGAACCCGGAAGTCAAAGGTGCTTTGTATGCTCCCAGCGCGGGTATTGTTTCCCCATGGCGTATGGCGTTGGCCTTTGCCGAGTCGGCGGTGCGCAACGGTGTGGAACTTCGCCGGAACTGCCCGGTAACCGGGATTTCCAAAACAAAGGATGGCTATGAGCTGGATACTCCTTCCGGAACGATCAGCGCACAATATGTGGTGAATGCCACCGGCGTAGACGCCTTTACAGTGGCTTGTCTGTTAAAACAGCCAACCTATAAAATGAAGCCTAGCCGGGGCGAATATTACCTCATGGACAAATGCGCCGGCAATACGGTGCACCACGTGATTTTCCAGTGCCCAACCAAGGTGGGCAAAGGAGTGCTGGTGAGCCCCACCGTAGACGGCAACCTCATCGTTGGCCCCAACGCCGAACCGGTGGAAGGTTCTCTGGATACCGGTACTACCGCCGAGGGCCTCGCATTTGTGCGGAAAATGGCCCTGCTTTCGGTTCCGGGCCTCAACTGGCGGGATTCTATCCGCAATTTTGCGGGGGTGCGTGCCAACACCAATATCGATGATTTCCAAATCCATTGGCTGGAACCCGGATTCCTGGATGTAGCGGGCATCAAATCCCCTGGCCTTTCCAGTGCCCCAGCCATCGGAGAATATGTAGCCGAACTGCTGATGCGGGACGGCGTAAAGCTGCTTCGCAAAGGGGATTTCCAAGAGGAATTGCCGGAGAAGCTCCATTTCAAAGAACTTTCCCCAGAAGAAAAAGCCCAGGCAGTACGGAAAAATCCCCTGTATGGCCGCATTATCTGCCGCTGTGAGACAGTGACAGAGGGGGAAATGGTAGACGCCCTTCATTCTCTCATCCCGCCGGTTTCTATCGATGGCATCAAGCGGCGCTGCGGCGCAGGCATGGGGCGGTGCCAGGGCGGTTTCTGCGGCCCCCGCGTCCATGAGATCATCGCCCGGGAGACAGGAATGCCCATGGAAGACGTGATGCAGGATCGGGCTGGAATGGTTATTATCACCGGCGAAACCAAAACAGGAAGGGGAGAGAAGGCATGAAATACGATGTAATCGTCATCGGTGGTGGCCCTGCCGGACTGGCCGCGGCGGAGGAAGCCCGGAAAAACGGCGCGGAGCGGGTGTTGATTTTAGAGCGTGATAAGGTACTGGGAGGCATACTCAACCAGTGTATCCATAACGGCTTTGGCCTGCATTATTTTAAAGAAGAGCTCACCGGCCCGGAATATGCCGGACGTTTTATTGAAATGCTGGAAGGGACCGGCATTGAAGTCAAGCTGGATACCA
>CALWVH010000058.1 GCA_944384915.1 uncultured Clostridia bacterium
TGCTCTCCCTTCCGCGTGCCGATCGCACGTCTGGCTGCCGCTCAGGCTGCTGTTAAGGAGAAGAGAGCGAAGTAATCCTCTTTTCTTGAGAATTGCATAGCTTTTGCCCCCACTCCTGGGCCCGGGAGTGGGGGTTTCTGTTTAAATATACTTGCAATTTATCTGACAATATATTATGATGGATAAAGTGGCTGTAAAATATAGGAATCATGATGCAAATTCAGATAAGTGAGATAAAAATGATATCCTATTCAACCTTTAAGAGGTTGCCGCTGATTGCATTTAGAAAAGAGACAGGGGCTGTTGTAAGATGAGAGGTAGGAATCGATATAAAGGCCGGTTCTATCGAGAACCAATCAGGAAGAGGCTTCCTATCAGTTATGAGAAAAAATTTTTAAAAGAGAAGATTGCTTCTTTTTTTCGTCCTAGAAGCACCAAAATAGCAGTGGCATCTGTAGGGGGAATATGTGTTCTGGCCTGCGTATTAGTCTTTTTCCTTGCCCCTCTTTGGAGTGTGCCGGCTTCCGCACCCCAAAAATCTTCAGAAGAAACGTCTAGCCAACATGAGATTGTACCCACTGCCGCTACCCCAGAACCTACTCCAGTAACTGATGCAAAAATTATTGTTTTGGATGCTGGGCATGGAGGCGTACAGCCCGGATGTGTAGCAGGGGAAATCTTAGAAAAAAATATCACTCTGGAAGTCACCCTCCAGTTGGAAAGTAAATTGGAAGAAATGGGATTTTCTGTGGTTCTCACCCGCGATTCTGATGAGGATATTGAACTGGACGAGAGAGCAGATATTGCCAACCGTGCAGAAGCAGAGTGTTTTGTAAGCTTACACTGCAACTGGTATGAAGAAGATTCTTCCGTGTCGGGATTGGAGTGTTACTACTTTCAGGCGGAAGAGAGTAAGCGTTTGGCTGCCTTGATTGCAGAATCCACAGACAGTGAATCGATCCATACCCGGGATATCAAGGAAGAGAATTTCCAGGTTCTGCGTGAAACCAAAATGCCTGCCACTCTCATTGAAATGGGATTTATGACGAATCCGGAAGAATTGGAATTATTGACTTCAGACGATTATCAGGAAAAACTGGTTTCCGCCATTGCTAACGGTATCCAGGATATGATGGAGGGCGCACAGCCTTCTATGGAAGAACAAGAATAAAAAACAGCCTTCTTTGCTTTGGAAAATGCAGAGAAGGCTGTTTTTTATGATAAATTTATGATGATTTTCTAGGAGAATTGCTTTCAAAAATCGGATATGCTACTATGAATAAAGAATTTGGGAAAGGGGAATCAAGATGGCAGGTTCCATATTGATTGTGGATGATGAGAAGGAAATTGCAGATTTGGTGGAGGTATACCTAAAAAATGAAGGGTATACCGTCTGTAAAGCTTATAATGGGGAAACAGCGCTGCATTTCTTACATCAGGAAGATATCCATCTTGCCATATTGGATGTGATGCTGCCGGATACAGATGGGTTTACTTTGTGCAGAAAAATTCGGGAGCGCTATTTTTTCCCTATCATTATGCTCACAGCAAAGGTGGAGGATGTGGATAAAATCACAGGGCTGACGCTGGGAGCCGACGATTATATGACCAAGCCTTTTAACCCTCTAGAACTGGTGGCAAGGGTAAAAACCCAGCTTAGACGATACCAACGGTATAATATGGACAAAATTATACCCAAAACAGAGGAATATGAGATCAGAGGGCTGTACATCTGCCAGCAAAAGCATGAGTGTACTCTAAATGGGGAACCGCTAAATCTAACGCCTATTGAGTTTGATATCCTATGGTATTTATGCAGCCATCAGGGAAATGTGGTGTCTTCTGAAAAACTGTTTGAAGAAGTTTGGAAAGAAAAATACCTGGATAACAACAATACAGTGATGGCTCATATTGTCCGGCTTCGGGAAAAAATGCATGAACCTCCCAGAAGACCGGCGTATATTAAGACTGTCTGGGGGGTGGGATATAAAATTGAGTAATACAGAGAATCTTAGAATGAAAAAACTTCGCAGAAGCCTGTTGTGGAAAACGTTGGCAAGTATGGCGGTATACACGGTAGCCTTATTTGTGTTTTTGTGGGCAGCATATTGGTTGTACAGTCTTAGAACTTGGTATGGGAATGAATGGCTTTATCGCCTTCTGCATTTTGGAGACTTTTCTCTCGATCTATGGTTTAAAATATTGCTGGTGCTGGGATATTTTTTGATCTTTTATTATTTTTGGAAGAAACCGTTTCTCTACTTGGAAGAAGTGGCGCAGGCGGCTGAAAAGTTCTCTAAGATGGGAGAAAAAGAGCTAATCCAACTATCCCTGCCTTTGCAATCGGTAGAGGGGGAATTGAATCGAAATCTTCTGGCGCTGCGAAACAGCCAAAGAGCCGCCAAAGAAGCAGAACAAAAGAAAAATGATCTGGTGGCCTATCTGGCCCATGATCTGAAAACCCCCATTACCTCTGTGATCGGGTATTTGACTTTGCTGCGGGATGAGCCGCAAATTTCTCCGGAACTTCGTGCTCGGTATACGGGAATTGCTTTGAATAAAGCCCAGCGGCTAGAGGAACTGATCAACGAATTTTTTGATATTACCCGTTTTAACCTGGCCCACCTTACTCTGGAAATGGAGCGCATTGATTTCAGCCTGATGCTTCAGCAGATTGCCAGCGAGTTCACGCCGATTTTAAGAGAAAAGGAGCTGGAATGGCGCTTGGAGATCCCTGTGAATGTAGAGCTGCTCTGTGATCCGGATAAGCTGGAACGGGTATTTGACAATCTGCTGCGTAACGCCGTGAATTACAGTTACCGGGGGACAGAAATTCGTCTTTGTATGCAGCAGGTTGGGCAAGAGGTGATGGTGCAGGTACAGAACCATGGAAAAACCATTGCACCGGAAAAGTTGGAGCGTCTATTTGAGCAGTTTTTCCGGTTGGATTCTTCCCGGGGAAGCACAGGAGGTGGTGCGGGCCTGGGGCTGGCCATTGCCAAAGAGATCGTGGAGCTTCATCACGGACGGATTGTGGCGGAAAGTGGACAGGAAACCATTGTGTTTACAGTATATCTTCCTCGCTAATTGTCATAAAATCGTATGATTTTCTTTTGAAAGAAATCAGAAGCCTCTAAAAGAAAACGAAAAAATGTGAGTGCTTGTTCTGCTACAATAACAGCAGAGCAGGCGCCTTTTTAGGTCTGCTAATCCAGGACATTGAGGTGGATACACGATGAACTCCAAAGAAATTTCCCAAAATTCTAAAAAACGCACGCACTTTGGCGGAGCTGCGGTTTGGTTTGTATTTTTGGCGGCAGTGGCAGCTGCAATCTTTTTTTTGTATACCCAGGCTGGAGCAGTAATCTCTCCAGCGTCACAACCTTCTGTAACTGTGACCCAGCCTGCTCCAGCAGAGATAAAAGAAGGGCAATGGGAGCTGGTTTTAGTAAATTGGGAGCATTCTCTCCCAACGGATTGGAACCCTCAACTGACACTGCTTTCCAATGGGGAACAGATCGACGAAAGAGTGTATCCGTATTTGCAGAAAATGTTTGACGATGCCCGAAGGCAAGGGGTATTTCCAGTAGTTTCTTCTGGTTACCGCACGCAAGAAACCCAACAGAAGCTGTATGACGAAGAGATCGCCAAATATCGGGAGCAGGGTTATGGAGAGCAAGAAGCAATAGAAAAAGCCTCTGGTTGGGTAGCATTGCCGGGGACCAGTGAACATCAGTTAGGATTGGCAGCAGATATCAATGCCGATACTTTTCGGTCAAGTTCAGAGGAAGTGTATCAGTGGCTGGCGGAAAACAGCTGGCGGTATGGGTTTATCCTGCGCTATCCCCAGGATAAGGTGGCGATCACTAAAATCGAATATGAACCGTGGCATTTCCGTTATGTGGGAAAAGAGGCGGCAAAAGAAATGTATGAAAGTGGTCTGTGCCTGGAGGAATACCTGGCAAAAAAAGGATAGTTCCCTAAGCGTATTAGAATGGAGGAAAGGAATTCTAACCACTTCAAATGTGGTTTGGCGGAATAGCATCTATAAATCTGTTTTTCACAACGGCCTGCCTGAAAAATAGGGGGCCGTTTTTGTGTTTCCATTTTTGGGTATAAAGTATACTAAAATAGTATATTTTATTTGAGAAACAGCAAAATACATATTTACGGGGAGAAAAAAGAATGATACAATAGAAAACGAAAAAATGGAAAATCCGGTATATCGGAGAAAGGAAGCCAATATGCTGAAAATAGAACATCTTGCCTGGAGCATTCCCGGCGGGGAAGAAATTATAAAAGATATTGATTTTGAGGCAGAGCAAGGAAAGCTGATCGTCGTTACCGGCCCCAATGGTGGAGGAAAAACGACCCTGGCCAAACTTATCGCCGGTATTGAATGTCCTTCCAACGGAAAAATTCTTTTTGACGGAGAGGATATTACCAATCTGGATGTTACAGAGCGTGCCCAAAAGGGGATTGCTTACGCATTCCAGCAGCCGGTGCGCTTTAAGGGACTTACGGTCCGGGATCTGCTGGAATTAGCCGCCGGAGACAAGCTGCCGGAGGAAAAGCTGTGTGCGCTGTTAGGTCAGGTGGGCCTGTGTGCCAACGAATATATTGACCGGGAGATGAATACCTCTCTTTCGGGCGGCGAAAGCAAGCGCATTGAGATTGCAACTGTGCTGGCTCGTCAGGCCAAACTCTCTATTTTTGACGAACCCGAAGCAGGTATCGATTTGTGGAGTTTTTCTCGTCTAGTGGAAACCTTCCAGCAGCTCCGCAGCCGCGGCACTGGTACATTGCTGGTGATTTCCCATCAGGAACGCATTTTGTCCATCGCAGATGAGATCGTGGTGATCGCAGATGGCCGTGTGCGTATGATCGGCCCTGGGAAGGAAGTCCTTCCCCAACTGCTGGCTGATGAGCGGGCAGCCCGTTGCCCACTGGGAAAGGAGGAAATGGCATGAATAAGATTACGGAAGAGCTGTTAAAGGAAGTCGCTGATTTTAAAGGCGAATTTCAGGGCGCTTATAATATCCGAGAAGATGGAGGCTGTGCCGGCCGTCAATCTACCAAGAATATCCAGATCACTTCCAAGGAAGATCTTCCCGGAATTGATATCCATATTGCCCCTGGTACCAAAGGGGAAACAGTGTATATCCCTGCCTGTGTGACTCACAGCAAGGTGGACGATCTGGTATATAATGACTTTTTCGTAGGCGAGGGAGCCGACGTAGTAATCGTAGCTGGATGCGGTGTCCACAGCGATGGGGAAGACCAGGCCCGGCATAACGGAATCCATCGCTTTTTCCTGAAAAAGGGTGCACATGTGGTGTATAAAGAAAAGCATCTGGGAACCGGTAAAGGGAAAGGCTTGCGCCGTATCGATCCGGTAACTGATGTGTATCTGGAAGAAGACTCTGTGCTGGAAATGGATACCGTCCAGCTGGGTGGTGTGGACCGCACCGTGCGTAAGACCAACGGCGTAGTAGGAGCCCGGGCTCGCTTGGTAGTGCGGGAACGTCTGATGACCGATGGTGAGGAAACGGCCCGTACTGATTTCGATGTAACCATGGAGGGCGAGGACTCTGGCGTGGACCTCATGTCCCGTTCGGTGGCCAAGGGCCAATCCCATCAGGAATTCTATTCCTGCATCAAGGGCAAAGCCCGCTGCACCGGCCACTCTGAGTGCGATGCCATCCTTTCGGAAAATGGCACGGTAACTGCTCAGCCTGCACTGGAAGCCAGCCATATTGATGCCAGCCTGATTCATGAGGCAGCGATCGGCAAGATTGCTGGTGAGCAGATCTTAAAGCTGCGTACTCTGGGCCTGACGGAGCAGGAAGCAGAAGCCCGTATCGTGGAAGGGTTCCTAAAATAAAATATCATAAACAAAGGCGTGCCAGAGAAATTCACTGGCACGCCTTTTGGTATTACTAAATGCTTTGTTCTTTTAAAAGGGCTTCCGCCTCTGCCCGTGTGGGTACGCTGGGAATCCCGCCGCTGCGAGTAGTGGAGATTCCTGCCATAGCGTTGGCAAAGCGGCACACTTCCGTCAATTCTTCGCAGGTGAGCTCCTCCGGCTTTTTACCGGTTTCCAGCAGCTTATATACGGCGCTGCCACCAAAAATATCCCCGGCTCCCGTAGTGTCCACAGTGGGAAGATGGGTAAATGCAAATACCAGGCCACTAGCATTTTTGTTAGCGAAAAATACGCCCTTTTTACCCATGGTAGCCAGCACCAGTTTTACACCGAATTTTTCCACCAGCCGTCTGGCACCCTCTTCTGGAGCCTCATTAAGGAGTAGCTTGATTTCCTCTTCACTGATTTTTACCACATCGGCGTGCTTTACACCCCACAGGATCTGTTCAGCAGCTTCGCCTTCATCTTTCCATAAAGGGGCTCGGTAGTTTGGATCAAAAGTAATTAGCGCGCCGGACTCCCGGGCAATCCGCACCGCTTCCCGAGTAGCAGTACGGGCTGGTTCATCTGTCATAGAAAGGGTGCCGAAATGGAATACCTTTGTGTTTCGCAGTAGACTATACCGCAAGTTTTCCACAGTGAGCATAGTGTCTGCTCCCGGCTTGCGGGCAAAGGAAAAATTTCGGTCCCCGGATTCGTCCAGAGTGACGAAAGCTAGGGTGGTAAACACCTCCGGATCTACAGAGACGCCGCTGGTATCAATGTGGTGTTCCTTAAGAGTTTTGATTAACAAATGTCCAAAAGCGTCGTCCCCCACTTTTCCGATAAATGCAGTGGAAGCGCCGCAGGAAGCGGCAGCACAAAGAAAATTACAAGGAGCGCCGCCAGGGTTAGCATGCATAATAGGGTATCCGTATTCATTATTATCTTTATGTACAAAGTCGACCAGCAATTCACCCAATGCGACAATATCCGGCATGGTGATTCACGTCCTTTCCATCAGTGATAGGAGGTATACCCCTTCTTCCTTTTCATAGTAACACAAAGCGGACAAAAAAACCAGTAAAATCCCTGTGGATTTACCTTTTCTAACAGAGAAATCTATGGTATACTGAATTCATTATGCGGACAAAAGCTGATGTTTTGTCCTAAGGCAGACCCCTTGACAGACTGGAGGTATTCATGAAGCTCTCTCTTTCTTCTGTAAAAAAATGGACGGTAGTCGCAGCTGCTCTCACAGTATTGTTGGCCGCTATTCTTGTGAGTCAACTTTTTTT
The DNA here is from genome assembly GCA_944384915.1 of uncultured Clostridia bacterium. Taxonomy (GTDB): domain Bacteria; phylum Bacillota; class Clostridia; order Oscillospirales; family Acutalibacteraceae; genus Heritagella_A. The sequence goes on from CALWVH010000058.1 coordinate 7,204, forward strand.
TTCAAAAACTTCTGCGGGATATGAAGCGACGGCTTGGGCAATGGGTTCTTATGTGCAGCAAACCCTGTATGGGGATGGCGCAGAGGATACCGCCACCGATGTTTCGTCAGCTATTACCGAATTAGAGAATTTGATCTCCTGGCGGGTAGCAGATTCCGATATTGAAAAACTCAACAGCGCCGCCGGTACGGAATGGCTGGAATTAGACGAACGCACTATTGATGTGCTGGAAGAAGCACTTTCAGTGGCAGAGGCCACCGATGGTGCCTATGATCCCACGATTTTGCCTATCAGCGCTTTGTGGAATTTTGATTCTGACGAGCCCACTTTGCCGGAAAAAGAGAAGATCACGTCTTTGCTTCCCTATGTAGGATATGAATTTTTGCGTATCAATACGGAAGAAAACACAGCATCCCTGCGAAACCATGGAAATGGCGTAGATCTGGGTGGGATTGGAAAAGGCGCTGCCTGCGATACGGCACTGGAGATCTACCAGGAATCTGGAATTGACGGCGGTATCATTGCGGTAGGAGGAAGTGTGGGGGTGTATGGTTCCAAGCCGGATGGCTCTGCCTGGCGGATCTCGGTCCGGGACCCGGAAGGCAAAGCGGAGGATGGTTTGGGAGTTCTTTCCCTTAAGGAAGGTTGTGTCTCCACTTCTGGAAGTTATGAAAAGACCTTTACCGAGGATGGCGTAACCTATCATCACTTGCTGGATGCAAAAACCGGATATCCGGCGGAAAGTGGTCTGGTATCCGTTACCGTTGTCCATGAGAGCGGTGCTATCAGTGATGCGCTGGCAACCGCCTGTTTTGTGCTTGGAATCGAGGACAGCCTACCGGTTTTAAAAGAATTCGGCGCTTCCGCCCTGTTTATCGATGAGGAGCACCATATCACCATTGCCGGGGAGATGGAGTTTGAGCAGATCAGCACAGACTACACCGTTTCCCGGCAGACTCTGTGAAAAGCCAGTTCCCGCTGTTTCGAAAGCGGGATATCCTAGTGTTTTTGGTGGCTGCTGTGTTAGCAATAGCGGGATTTCTGCAATGGATTCCAAAATCTGGTACGCCAGTGGCAGTAATTGAGCAGAATGGAAAGGAAATCCGGCGGGTAGAGCTTAGCAGCATTACCCAGCCGGAAACGATTGTGTTGGAGGGCGAGATTTCCGTGACAGTTCTTCTGGAGCCGGGACAGGTGTCCATTGTTCATTCCGACTGTCCCGATCAGATCTGTGTGAACACTGGTGCTCTCACCCGTCCAGGCCAAAGTGCTGTGTGCTTGCCCGCACGAGTTTCTGTCCGTATTGTGGGCGAAAATAATTCCGGCATAGACGGTATGACGGGATAGGGGGCACACATGAAATCTTCCGCAAAATTTGTCGCCTTTACCGGTATTCTGGCAGCGCTGGCAGTGGTGCTTTCCCTGCTGGAGAACCTGTTGCCACCGATTCCAGGTATGCCGCCTGGGGCTAAGTTAGGCCTATCCAATATTGTGAGTATGTATGCCGCCGGATGTGTGGGATTTTTCCCCGCCATGACAGTGGCACTAGCCAAAGGGTTGTTTGCTTTTCTTACACGTGGCGTTACGGCAGGCCTGATGAGCACAGCCGGTGGGCTTTTCAGTACCCTAATTGTCTGGCTGCTTTTGAAAAAATTGCGCTTTGGCTTGCTGGGAGCCAGCGCGGCAGGGGCCCTGGCCCACAATGCTGCCCAGCTGATGATTGCCTGTCTCCTGACTTCTTCTGCAGTGCTGTACTATGCACCGATTCTGGTGCTGTTGGGCACTGCCTCCGGTACCCTCACCGGCCTTGTGCTAGGAGTGCTATTGCCCCCACTGGAGAAATTACAGAGAAGGTAAACTCATATAATCTTTATAAAATGCGTTCCCCACAGACGTAATCCGTCTGTGTGAATATAAAAATATGGCGGGAAACCGCCCTTTTTACGAAAAGAAGGAGGAAAGGAACGGATGGAACTGACGTTTCCCAAAAAGCCCTTCCGCACGCACGGAGGAGCACGGGTACCCCATCACAAAAACACAAGCCAGATCCCCACAGTCGTCCTTCCCACGCCCCAACAGGTAGTCATCCCTATGCAGCAGCATATCGGGGCTTTCTGTAAGCCGCTGGTGAAGAAAGGCGACCATGTATATCTGGGACAAAAAATTGGAGACGCAGACGCCTATGTCAGCGCCCCGATTCATGCCAGCGTTTCCGGCACCGTCTCTGCTGTACAGCAGATCATGCTGCCCGGCGGGCAGATGTCCGACGCGGTGGTCATTGATTCTGACGGACTTATGGAAGCTGACCCCTCGATTCAGCCTCCGATAGTCAACAGTTTAGAGGATTTTACCGCTGCTGTCCGGGCTTCCGGTCTAGTGGGCTTGGGTGGTGCAGGTTTCCCTGCCCATGTAAAGCTCAACGCGCCAGGTAAAATTGACACCCTGATTATCAATGCCGCAGAATGTGAACCTTATGTCACTGCCGACCATCGGGAAGCGCTGGAAAATTCCGGCTCTGTGCTGGACGGTGTGTACGCGGTGAAAAAGATTCTCGGTGTAGAACGGGTCATCATCGCAGTGGAGAACAATAAACCCGATGTTATCGGGATTCTCTCCAAAATTGCCTATGACGACATGCGCGACCCAGAAAACCACGTCCGAGTACTGACTCTGAAATCCCGCTATCCCCAGGGCGCAGAAAAGGTGCTGGTGCAGGCCTGTACCGGACGCCGTGTTCCTACCGGCAAGCTGCCCGCCGATGTAGGCTGCTTGGTGATGAATATCACCTCCATTGCATTTTTGGCGGACTATCTGCGCACCGGTATGCCCTTGGTGAGAAAACGCGTTACTTTTGATGGTAGCGCCATCAAAGACCCGAAAAACGTACTGGTACCCATCGGCACCCGGATTTCCGAAGTCGTGGAGTTCTGCGGCGGCTATGCCCAGCCTCCCAAAAAGATGCTTATGGGCGGCCCCATGATGGGTATTGCCATGACTGATGATTCCCTGCCCATTTTGAAGCAGAACAATGCCATTCTGGCCTTTGGCGAAAAGGAGGCCCGTTTGCAGGAGCCTTCCGCCTGTATCCGCTGCGGCCGCTGTGTGCAGAGCTGCCCCATGTTGCTGGTGCCTACACTGCTGGAGCAGTACACCGAGAAAAAGGACGTGGAGGAGCTGCAAAAGCGGGGCATCATGACCTGCATGGAATGTGGCAGCTGTGCCTTTAACTGCCCGGCCAATCGCCGTTTGGTGCAGTCTATTCGACTGGGCAAATCCTATGTGAAAAAAGCAGGAGGGAAACGCTGATGGAGAAGCTCATTGTCTCATCTTCGCCGCACCTTCGCAGCGGCGCTTCCACCCAGCGCATTATGCTGGATGTGATTATTGCACTATGTCCCGCCCTCATCGCTTCCTTTGTGTTTTTCGGCCCCCGTGCCCTCATTTTGGTGGCGGTAACAGTGCTTTCCTGCGTGCTCAGTGAATACATCAGCCGGAAAGTCATGAAGCGTGACAACACGGTGCCGGACCTTTCCTGCATCGTCACCGGCCTGTTGCTGGCCTTTAACCTGCCCGTTTCTCTGAACCCGCTGATGGCGGTGTTTGGCGGCGTGGTAGCGATTGTGGTAGTCAAGCAGATGTTCGGCGGTATTGGCCAGAACTTTGTCAACCCGGCTTTGACCGCCCGTATTATCCTCATGAACTCTTTCCCAGCGGATATGAGCAGCTGGACTCCGGCTTTCGGTTGGCTGAATGGTACCGACGCCACCACCACTGCTACTCCACTGGCTGTACTGAAGCAGGGAGGAGAATTCAACTTCTCCTATTTGGATTTATTCTTGGGGAGCACTGGTGGCTGCTTGGGCGAGACTTGTGCGCGGGCTCTGATTCTGGGCGGTGTGTATTTGATGGTTCGCCGTGTTATCAGCCCGGTGATCCCTGTTACCTACCTGGCTACCGTTACGGTGATTTCTCTCATTGCAGGCCGCGACCCGCTGGTAGACCTACTCACCGGCGGTTTGATGATTGGCGCCTTCTTTATGGCAACCGACTACACCACCAGCCCCATCAGCCGCAATGGCCGCATTATTTATGCTATCGGCTGCGGACTGTTCACCATGCTGATTCGTATGTTTGCGTCTTTGCCCGAGGGCGTTTCCTATTCCATTGTGCTGATGAATATTCTGGTGCCCCTCATTGAACGGGTATCTTTGCCCAAGCCCTTTGGAAGCAGAAAGGGGGACGGCGTAAAATGAAACTGAAAGAAGTGTTAAAGCCTGCTCTGATTCTTTGTGTGATCTGCTTGCTGGCAACGGCGGCTCTGGCAGGAACCAACCTGCTCACAGCCGACACCATTGCTCAGCAGAAGGTGATTACCGAGCAGGAGTCCCGCAAGCAGGTGCTCCCCGATGCCGACAGCTTTGAAGAAGCCGACGGCTATGCTATTGGCAAAACCGGCAGCGATATTGCCGGATATGTGTTTGTTACCTCCAGCAAGGGATATGGTGGCGATGTACAAGTCATGACCGGTATTAGTACGGATGGCCAGATCACTGGTGTGGTGATTTTGGAGCAGGACGAGACTCCCGGCCTTGGCGCTAATGCGGAAAAGGAGAGCTTCCGGGATCAGTTCAAACAAGCTGTGCCGGAAAACGGCTTTACTGTAACCAAGTCCACCGCTGGTGAAGGCGAAATTTCCGCTATGACCGGCGCGACCATTACCACCACCGCTGTGACCAACGCTGTCAATGACGCGATTGCCCAATATAACGAAATAAAGGAGGGAGCATAAATGGCAAAGAGCCTGTTTCAGGAATTTTCCAAAGGCATTATTAAAGAAAACCCGGTGCTCCGCCTGATGCTGGGCACCTGCGCTACGCTGGCCGTCACCACCGCCGCCAGCAACGCCATCGGTATGGGCGCCGCCACCACTTTTGTGTTGGTGTGCTCCAACGCCGTTATCTCCGCTTTGCGGAAAGTCATCCCCGACAAGGTGCGTATTCCGGCTTATATTACGGTTATTGCTGCCTTTGTTACCATTGTACAGCTGTTAATTCAGGCTTATTCTCCAGCACTAGACAAATCTCTGGGAATTTTTCTGCCGCTGATTGTGGTGAACTGCATCATCCTGGGCCGTGCGGAAATGTACGCCAACAAAAATAAGGTGCTGCCCTCCATCCTGGACGGTCTGGGCATGGGCGTGGGCTTTACCGTTGCTTTGCTGATGACGGGTATTATCCGTGAATTGCTGGGCGCGGGCACGGTGTTTGGTATCCCGATTACCTCCGGTTTTATGCCTCCTATTATCATCTTTATCTTGCCTCCCGGAGGATTCTTCGTGTTCGGTATGCTCATTGCCCTGGCCAACCGCATCTCCGAGGGCAAGGGCCAGAAGCCTGCCGAATTGGGCTGCGCTTCCTGCCCGCTGGCTGCTTCCTGCACCAAGCTCATGGCACAGGAAAAGGACTGCAATCGAAAGGAGGGCAAATAAGCCATGTTGAAAAGTTTAGTTGCCATCTTCCTTGCCGCCATTTTGACGGAAAACTATATTCTGAATAAGTTTTTGGGCATTTGTCCGTTTTTGGGCGTTTCTAAAAAGCTGAACACTGCCACCGGCATGAGCTTGGCTGTAACGGTAGTTATGGTATTGGCTACGGCTGTTACCTGGCCCATTTACACCTATTTGTTGGTGCCCTCTGGCCTTGCTTATCTGCAAACCATCGTGTTTATTTTGATTATCGCCGCCTTGGTACAGCTGCTGGAAATCACTTTGCGGAAATATATGCCCCCGCTGTATAACTCTTTGGGCGTGTATCTGCCGCTGATTACCACCAACTGCGCCGTGCTGGGCGTTACCATGCTGGTGCTGGAAAAAGGCGCCGCTGACCCCACCTTTGGTTATGTGGAGTCTCTGGTCAATGCTTTTGGTGCAGGTATCGGCTTCCTGGTGGCCATGGTGTTGTTTGCTGGTATTCGGGAGCGGCTGGAGCTGTGCGACATTCCTAAGTCGCTGCGGGGCCTTCCCATTACCCTGATCGCCGCTTCTCTGGTGGCGGTGTCCTTCCTGGGCTTTAACGGCCTGGTGGAAGGCATGCTGGGCTGAGAGAAAGGAGCGGTATTATGAACGAGATTTTATTGCCTATCCTCATTGTGGCAGGTATTGGCCTGCTGGCCGGTTTGATTCTGGCCATTGCTTCCATTGTCATGGCGGTCCCAAAGGACGAAAAAGCGGAAGCTATTCAGGAGCTTTTGCCTGGTGCCAACTGCGGTGCCTGCGGCTATTCCGGTTGTAGTGGCTATGCCGCTGCCCTCTCCAAAGGAGAAGCCAAGCCGGGGCTATGTTCTCCCGGCGGTGCGGAAACCGCTAAAGCCATTGCGGAGCTGTTGGGCTCCGGCGATGTGGAAGTGGAATACAAAACCGCGTTGGTCCATTGCATGGGCAGCTATGATAACACCACCGATAAGATGGAATACGACGGTATCATCGGTTGCGCCGCTGCTGCTCAGCTGGCGGGGGGCATTACTTCCTGCCGGTTTGGCTGCATGGGTCTGGGCGATTGTATGAAGGCCTGTCAGTATGACGCTATTACTGTGTGCAACGGTGTGGCCAGTATCAATCCTGAAAAGTGTAAGGGCTGCGGCCAGTGTGTAGCGGCCTGTCCCAAGGGACTTATCAGCTTTGTGCCTCTGAAAAAGCAGGCAGTGGTCCGTTGCGCTAATTGCGACAAGGGCGCTGCCACCACCAAGGTGTGCAAGGTGGGATGCATCGGCTGTATGAAGTGTGTGAAGGTTTGTGAAGCCGGAGCGGTAAAGGTAGAAAACTTCCACGCCACCGTGGATCCGGTGAAATGCACCGGCTGTGGAAAATGTACCGAAGCCTGTCCCCGTCACTGCATTACCCTGCTGGATGTAACCATTCCTCAATAAGATAATAAAAAGGCTTTCCTCTGATGTTTTGCATCATGGGAGAGCCTTTTTTATGGGAAGGGGATTCTTCTGTAAATAATTGGACAAACTATAGGGGAGTTCACTGGAAGATGGACCATCAGCTTTCATAATCTTGGAGCATTTGATTTAGCTCCTTGTCGTCTTTTGCGGCAATCCCTTTCCGCAGAAGCTGCTGGTCATATTCCGGCAGGGAATCCACTCGTGTTTCCAGGATCTGGCAGGGAAGCTCATGTCCCAGTTGAAACACAGCAACATAATCGCCATATACAGAAATATAGTATTTGGGGGAGGGTTCGGTTTCCACTTCCACAAAAGAAGAGGATTCTGACGGGCTTCCTTGACTTGTTTCAGGTTTTGCGGTAGAATAAGACGATAACTGAGAGGATGGAGAGGATTCCGCCAGATTCAGTTGCGAAGCGCCGAAAACGGCTGCTGCGGCGAGTATGCCTGTCCCAATAAGGCAGGCAGCGACGATCGTGTTTTTTTTCATACAAATCACCTCGCCGTTAGTATGAGGACAGATTGGTAAAATATTCATACGCCTAAGGTACTGCGGTAAAAGAATCAAGGAGTTGGCTGCGAAGTGAAAAAAACCGACATCAACAAGTACAACACCATGACAGGTCCCATGGCTGCTGAAGGAGAAACTTCCCGCGCTGCTTCCACTACTGCGAAAGTTTTCGTGCGGTGCATATTAAAAGTGCTTTTTTCTATTCTAGTAGTTTTGGGAATTTCCGGTACAGTGGTGGCAGTGGCTGTAGGTGCCATTGTTCTGGAAGAGGGTTCTAAAGTCCAACCCCCCAGCTTGGATGTGCAGAAGCTGGACTACAATAGCGTGATTTATGTACAGAATGAGGAAGGGCAATTTGAAGAGTATCTCTCCCTCCATAGTTCTGAAAATCGCGTTTGGGTAAATTTTAGCGAGATTCCCGAATACATGAAAGACGCTATTATTGCTATTGAGGACAAGCGTTTTAGAGAGCATAACGGCGTGGACTGGAAAACCACCTTTGCCGCTGTAGGAAAGCTGTTTACCGGCGGTAATGGCGGCGGTTCCACCATTACCCAACAGCTTATTAAAAATATTACCGGCAAAAATGAAGTGAGTATCCTGCGTAAGGTGCGGGAAATTTTTATGGCACTGAAGTTGGAAGAGGAATATTCTAAGGATGAAATATTGGAAGCCTATCTGAATATCGTCCACTTCGGTAGTGGCTGTAATGGTGTAGAAGCAGCGGCACAGCTATATTTTGGAAAGAGTATTCAGGATTGTACTCTGGCAGAGTGTGCGGCTATCGCAGGTATTACCCAGAACCCCTATAAATATAATCCCCTTATGTTCCCTGAAAATAATAAGGAGCGCCAGCAGTTGGTGCTCAGCGAGATGTATGACCAGGAGAAGATCACCCAGGCGGAGTATGACGAAGCCATGGAGCAGTCAGAACACATGACCTTTGTGGGGTACAGCCAGGAGGCCCAAAGTGAGGAAGAGGAAGAGGATACCTCGGTTTGGAACTGGTATATAGAGGATCTGTATGATGATGTAACAGAAGATCTGATGGATCTTTATGACTGCGACAAGAGCAAAGCAGAAGATATGCTGTATCACAGCGGTTTGAAGATCTATTGCGCTATGGATCCTGAGGCCCAGAAGATTGCTGAAGAGGAATATGCTAATGAGGCCAACTATTCCACCGACAGCGCAGTAGAATCCGGATTTATGATGATGGACTATAATGGCCGTGTGTTGGCTACTGTTGGCTCTCGTCAGGAAAAGACCGGAAACCTCTGGTTTAGTTATGCGACAGATGCTAAGCGCCAGCCAGGTTCTACTATTAAACCTATCGGCGTTTATTCTGTGGCGATGGATCTGGGGCTTATCAATTATTCCAGCATGCTCAAGGACGAATATATTGATAATTACTTCCCTAATGGAGGAAAGGGCCCTCATAATGCTTCCATCGCGCCCCAGGGCGAAATGTTGCTTCCTTACGCTATTGCTATTTCTCAAAATACGACTGCGGCCCAGTTGACAAAACAGATCGGCCCATCGACAATTTATGATTTTCTTACCGAGAAGCTCCATTTTGAAAATCTGAATCCTCAGGAAGACCGTAACGCTATCGGTGCTATGAGTATTGGTGGTTTGAATGGAGGTATGACCGTAAAGGAAATGACAGCCGCTTATCAGATCTTTGGAAACGGCGGCTTATATAATGAACCTTATACGTACTAAAACGAAGAGGATCAAGACGGAAACAGTAATCTGGATAACACCACTAACGTGCCGGAACGGGTGCTTTCTTCCGAAGATGCTACAGTAATGAACCATCTGCTCCATGAACCGACTTACGGTACTGGCGGTACAGCCCCGCGTGCTGCGATTTCCGGTTGGGATGTATTTGGTAAGACCGGTACTACTGACTCAAACTGTGATGCCTGGTTTGTGGGAGGCACCCAGTATGCAGTGGCAGCTGTCTGGTCTGGATATCCTACCCTCAGCGATCTTCCTAGCACTCGAGATCCTCTTTCTTTGTGGAAAGCGATTATGACCCGCTGTTTGGAAGATAAAGATTCCTCAGAGTGGAGCTATACCCTAGATCCTACTGTGATTTCCGCAGAATACTGTAAGGAGACTGGTCTGTTGGCGTCAGACAAATGTACAGATACCGCTACCGGCTGGTACCAGAGTTCGCGTGTTCCCTCTATCTGTAATGGGGAGCATAAAAATGCAGAGGCTTCTCCGTCTCCTTCGCCCACTCCCACCCCCACGCCGACTCCTACCCCCACACCAACTCCAGAGCCTACTCTGGAACCCACTCCGGAGCCTACCCCTGAGTTTACAGAAGAACCCAGTCCTACACCGGATTCTTCAGAATCTTCTTCCCAGGTGGAGAATGTGGAGGAGTAAGGATTGTCCTTCTGAAGTGATATTATTTTTATAACGGATTTAGTGAGGTATCGCGAAGCCTGTGGTTTTGCGATACCTCTTTCTTGTAGGAATACACAATATTCGGTGAAATATTGAAAATAAATGCATGACTTGCCTATTGAAAACTGCGTTTTTCTGTGCTAAACTGTTCATTACACAAACACAATCGTATGCAGGTGGTGAACAATGAGAAACGCAACCTATCTTCTGGTAGAGCAAAGTGCTTTGCCCGAGGTATTTACCAAGGTCCTACAGGCTAAGGAGTTTCTAGTCAGCGGAGAAGCTTCCAGCACATCAGAAGCTGTGCGCATGGCCGGAATCTCCCGAAGTGTATTTTATAAATATAAGGACGCGGTGTATCCTTATAACCAGAAGCTCACCAGTCGGATGATTACGGTGCAGGCGGTGCTAACTGACCGCCCGGGGGTACTGATGTCGTTGGTATCCGCTATTTATGCCAAAGGCGCCAATATCCTCACCATTAACCAAAATATTCCCGTTAACGGGCGAGCGTTGGTGTCTATTTCCGCCAGAGTGGATCATATCAATTCCACGGTGGAGGAATTGTTGGATCATCTCCGGCAGGTGGACGGTGTTTTGAGTATTAACAGCATTTCGGATAAGTAATCGCTTTGGTAGAAACCCAGAGCAGAAGGAATATAAAAGAGGTGGAAGATCAATGGTAAAAATTGCAATTATGGGCTTTGGCGTGGTAGGCTCTGGTGTGGGCGAAGTGCTTCGCCTCCATGCAGACAGTATTGCCAAGCGAGCCAAAGAAGAAATCCGCATCAAATATATCCTGGACCTGCGGGATTTTCCCGACAGTCCTTTTGCCGGACGGTTCATCAAGGATTTTGATACAATTCTTAACGACCCGGAGATCCAGATCGTGGTGGAAGTGATGGGTGGCCTGCATCCTGCTTTCGATTATGTAAAAGCCTGTCTGGAAAACGGAAAGAGCGTTGTTACCTCCAATAAAGAGCTGGTGGCCGCAAAGGGTGCAGAGCTTTTGGCCATTGCCCAGAAAAATAACCTGAATTTCCTGTTTGAAGCCAGTGTGGGTGGCGGTATCCCCATTATCCGTCCCATCAGCCAGTGCCTTGCCGCTAATGATGTGATCGGCATTGCCGGTATCCTAAACGGCACCACCAATTTTATTCTTACCAAAATGATCCGAGAGCAGATGACCTTTGACGATGCCTTGGCTCTGGCTCAGAAGCTGGGATATGCCGAGCGCAACCCTGCTGCGGACATCGAAGGCCATGACGCCTGCCGTAAGATCTGTATCCTGGCTTCTCTGGCTTTTGGACGCCATGTGTATCCGGAGCAGGTACATACCGAAGGCATCCAGAACCTGACGCTGGCAGATGTGGAATACGCAGAAAGCTGGGGCGGCGTCATCAAACTGATCGGCCGGGTAAAAATGCTGGACAGCGGCAAAATCCAGATTATCTGCTGCCCCATGTTTATCGACCGGGACAGCCAGCTTGCCAATGTGGATGATGTGTTCAATGGTATTTTGGTTCGCGGCGATGCAACTGGCGACGTGGTGTTCTATGGCAAGGGCGCAGGCAAGCTGCCTACCGCTAGTGCTGTAGTTGCCGATGTTATCGATTGCGTAAAGCATCTGAAGGCCCGGAAATATCTGTTCTGGGAAGATGGCTCCCCCGATTATGTGGAGGACTATCTGGAAGATGTATTGCCCATGTACGTGCGGGCAACTGCGGAAAATGCTTCTGTTGCTCTGGGAACTGCCGATGCCCTGTTTGGCGGTGTACAGCAGCTTTCCAGAAAAGATGCTCCTCGGAATGAACTGGCCTTTGTGACAAAGGAAACGAAGGAACGGGACATCCGGGAAAAACTGGAACAGCTCTCTAAAATGGGCGTCAAGGTAGAGACCACTGTACGGGTGGCTGATCTGTAAAAGGAACCATTCCAAATTCATGAGAATAGGATGTGGATAAGATATGATACGCATAGATGTGCCTGCAACCAGCGCCAACCTGGGCTCCGGTTTTGATGCATTAGGCATTGCACTAAATAAATATAACCGTGTTTGGATGGAAGAGTGGGATTCGGTAGAGATTTCCTCTGTGGACGACACCAAAATTCCCACCGATACCTCCAACCTGATCTTTTGGGCTGCCAATTATCTGTATGAATCCTGCGGCCATAAGCTGCCTGGACTAAAAATTTTACAGGAAAACAACATTCCCATGGCCCGGGGCCTTGGCAGCAGCTCCGCCTGTATTGTGGCGGGTATCCTGGGCGCCAACCGAATGTTGGGCAATCCCCTTTCTCGGGAAGACCTTATCAATCTGGCTGCTCAGATAGAAGGCCACCCGGACAACACCTCTCCAGCCATTGCCGGCGGATTGGTGACTTCTGCTATTGAAGGAAAGCGGGTCTACAGCGTCAGCGTACCCGTTTCCGATAAAATCCGTTTTGCTGTGCTGGTTCCTCCCTTTGAGCTGAAAACAGAAAAGGCCCGTTCGGTGCTTCCGGAGAATTACTCCCGGGCAGATGCGGTGTATAACCTTTCCCGTTCCGCTCTGATGACGGCCTCCCTGTTTTCGGGGAATTTGGGAAATCTGCGGGTAGCGGTGCAGGATAAACTGCATCAGCCCTACCGCTGCGGCCTGATTGACCACTATGACCAGGTATTCCGCATGACCTATGAACTGGGATCTTTGGGTACCTATGTCAGCGGTGCAGGCCCCACCATCATTGCATTTGTGGATGCGGCCCACTCGGATGATTTTATCCGTCAGGTGGGGGCACATCTGGAAGAAAAGGGCATTACCGGCTGGAAGACGGAGATCCTTCGCGCTGATTCCGAAGGCGCACGGATCGTGATTGAGTAAGAGAGTGAGGGAAAGATATGAGCTTGATCGTACAGAAATTTGGCGGCTCCTCTGTTGCCAATGCAGAGCGGGTCTTCAATGTGGCAGATATCGTCACCAGCAAGTATAAAGAAGGGCACGACTTGGTAGTGGTGGTTTCTGCTCAGGGCGACACCACCGATGATCTCATTGCTAAGGCAAAGGAGATCAATCCGGACGCTTCCAAGCGGGAAATGGATATGCTTTTGACCGCTGGCGAGCAGATGTCCGCTTCTCTGCTGGCTATGGCTATTGAAAAACTGGGATTCCCAGTGGTCTCCCTGCTGGGGTGGCAGGCTGGTTTCGTCACCACCTCCGCTTATGGTAACGCCCGTATTAAGCGGGTGGTTCCCGACCGTATCCGCAAGGAACTGGATAAGAAAAATATCGTCATCGTTACTGGATTCCAAGGTGTCAACCGTTATGACGACATGACTACATTGGGCCGCGGCGGTTCCGATACCAGCGCAGTGGCCATTGCAGCTGTCATGCACGCCGACCTGTGCCAGATCTATACCGATGTGGAAGGCGTGTTTACCGCTGACCCCAGAAAGGTACCCGGCGCTAAAAAGCTCTCCACCATTTCTTATGATGAAATGCTGGAACTGGCAACTTTGGGTGCGCAGGTGCTGAATAACCGTTCGGTAGAAATGGCGAAAAAATATAACATTGAACTGGAAGTGCTGTCCAGCCTTTCCAGAGTACCGGGTACAATCGTGAAGGAGGAAACAAAAGTGGAAAAGATGCTTATCAGCGGGGTAGCAAAGGACGAAAATATTGCACGGATCTCCATTATTGGCGTGCCGGATAAGCCCGGTTTGGCCTTTAAGATTTTCTCCAAGCTGTCTGCCAAGAATATCAATGTAGATATCATTTTGCAGTCTGTGGGCCGCAACGGCACCAAGGATATCAGCTTTACTGTGGGCCAGGATAACCTGAAGGCCGCTATCGAGATGCTGAATCCCTATGCAGAGGCTCTGGGCGCTTCCAGTGTGGTATATGATGAGAACGTGGCCAAGGTGTCCATCGTTGGCGCTGGCATGGAGAGCCATCCTGGTGTGGCTGCTGAGATGTTTGAAGCCATGTTTGAGGCTAACATCAACATCCAGATGATCTCCACCAGTGAGATTAAGATCTCTGTGCTGATTGCCGCAGAGGATGCCGATAAGGCGGTTACCGCGGTACACAACAAGTTCTTCGCAGAAGCAATGAAAGCCTGATAAAATGCATGAAGGGCCGCCATTTGGCGGCCCTTTTTATATTCTCTCATAAATTTTGGCGCGGCCTTGTTTTCCGATTTCCGCTATCAACCCTAGCTCTCGGAAAATTGCGGCCGCACTGTAGGCACACATATTGGAAATTCGTGCAGCTTTTTCCAGATCTTTTACCGTAAAGTGCTGCGGAAGATTCTCGGGAAACAGGGCACGATAGTCTGTGGGGCAAGTCATCACCCATTCATCCAACAGGGCGATGGGAATTCGTTCATACCGGGTGGAGCCTCGCTTGCCTTCGTTGCCCCAACCGTCTAAAAGCCGGTATTCCTCGGCCTCCAATAGTGGAAAGTGGACTGTAAGCTGTGGATGTGTTAAAAATTGCCGGATATAGGAGAGTTCTCGGGAAAGGTCAATGGGAAAGTACTGCTTAGGAGAACGCCGCCGGGATACCACTTCCCCTGTATAGGGGTCCATCCAACAGAGCCACTTTTTTTGCACAACGGGGGCAATGAGATGCACCTTTGAGCAGGAAAGAAGGAGAGGCAGTTTTTTTCGCAGAGAGGAAAAGCCCCGGGTCTGGATCTCCAACAGGGAACCGTCAGAAAGGACGGCGTCTACTGTCATGCGTCCAACTTTCCGTTCGTGGAGGCTTTCATCTGGTTGATAATACCGCTTCAGTACAGCATGAAGGCTTTTTTCGCCTAGTGTGCCAATACCTTGGGAGGCTGTCCGCGTTGTTAAGGTATGGGAAAGTGCAATTTCAAAATTAGATAGTTGATATGGTTCCATAGTTTCTCCTTGCAGCGAATTTTTCCTGGAAATCCTCAGAAGTGTTTGACATTGTTTCCCTGGCAGGGTACAATAAAGACATATTGTTGTTATTGTTTTGAGCGGAGCTGTATTACCCGGCAGGCCCGGATAAAGAAAGTTGAGTGATACCATGGATTGGCATATATTGATTTCCAACCCCCTGATTAATGCCGGCGTTTTGTCCTGGATATTGGCCCAGATTATCAAGCTCATCTATTATTATGGCCGTAATAAGCAAGTACGCCTGGAGCGTCTCACCGGTGCAGGCGGAATGCCTAGTGCCCATTCAGCAGTGAGCTGTTCCGTCACCATGTCGGCCCTTTTGAATTATGGCTTTTCTTCTCCTATTTTTGCAGTGGCCTTTATTCTTACACTGATTGTTATTTATGATGCTACCGGTGTGCGCTGGGAGGCAGGGCTCCATGCCCGTACATTGAACCTGCTCATTGACCGGGTAGAAGCCAAACTTCCAGAAGAAGAGCGGGAGGCATTCCGCAAGGAATTTCCGGAGCTGAACGAATCTCTGGGGCATCGGCCCATTGAGGCAGTTTTAGGTTCGTTGTTAGGTGTAGTGATTGCCGGCCTATTGCAGCTGGCTTACTAATTGAATTTTAAAACGCGCCCTTTTCGGCAAAAACGGAAAGGGCGTGTGTTATGTATTGTAGAAAGGAAATCTTATTTATGACAGATGAAAAGATCAGACGTATCAACGAGCTGGCTAGAAAAGCCAAAACAGAAGGGCTGACCCCCGCAGAAGCAGAGGAGCAGAAAGCTCTGCGCGCAGAGTATATTGCCGCTTATCGCAGCGACCTGCGCCGCCAACTGGAAAACACCTATATTATCGGCCCAGATGGAGTTAAACGCAAGCTGGGCAAAAAATCCTGAATCATTCGGCTTGATATGACGGTAAACCCTTTGCCATGGGACATACCCGCATACATACGCCGCACACCGCGCCCCGGCCAATGTGCTGGAAGGCGCGTTTCATATAATTGCTGCATTTTTCCGGGGCGAACATTTCCTCCCGGGTGCGTTCGGGCGTCCAGGTTTTGCCGGAGATAGCGCCGGCAGGGCAGGCGTCCACGCATAAATGACAGTTTTGGCAGGGAGAGGGCAGGATGGTTTCCGGTACCATAAAGGGACAGTCGGTAAATAAGGTGGCCAGTCGCACACGCGGACCCCATTGTTTGTGTAAAAACAGAGAGCTCTTGCCGACGGTCCCCAGTGCAGCCAGCGTTGCCGCCTTTTTGTGGGAGTAACGTCCCTGGTAGTTCCAGCCGTCCTTGTTGATGCTTTGGGAGGCGGCTACGGTGCAATAGCGGTAACCTTCTTTTTGGAGAAACAGCCCAGCTTTCAACAGTAGCTGGTCGAGGAAGGCATTGACACTGCGGTAATGGTTGAAATAGGTATGGGTAGGCGCCCCGTCGATTTCGTCGATGATAAAGTCGGAGAGGCGTACCACGATACTCACCGCATAGGGCAGACCGGGAAATGTGGTTTCTGCGTCCGGCGGCATGGAAAAGCCTACATCGTTGGCACCTTGTTCCAGTAAGTAAGCGGTAAGGCGTTGTTGAATTTTAGAATTCATAAAATCATCCTTTCTATGAAGAAAAGGCGGGAGCGCGTACAGGGGCAAATTCTACACGCGGGTTCCCCCTGTAAAAACAGCCTACAGGGTTGGTGTCACGAGAACGGATAAGTGAAATTATTATAACAGATTTTACACCGGAAAGGAAATCATACTATGGGAAAAACACTGGTTTTGGCAGAAAAGCCCTCCGTAGGGCGTGAAATTGCCCGAGTGCTGGGGTGCCGTCAGGGCGGCAACGGCTTTTTATCGGGACCGAATTATATTGTTACCTGGGCGCTGGGGCATCTGGTGGAGCTGGAAGACCCGGAGCATTACGGCAAGCAATATCAGCAGTGGAGCATGGATACTTTGCCCATGCTGCCCCAAAAAATGGAATTAAAGGTGATCCCCCAGACCGCCAAGCAATATAGCGTGGTGAAAAAGTGCCTCCATGATCCACAGGTGGATTCCCTGGTCATCGCCACCGATGCAGGCCGGGAAGGAGAACTGGTAGCCCGCTGGATTTTGGAAAAAGCAGGTTTCCACAAGCCTATCCGCCGGCTGTGGATTTCTTCCCAGACCGATAAGGCTATCCGGGACGGGTTTGCCCATCTGCGGGATGGAAAGGAATATTGGAACCTGTACCAGTCCGCCCAAGCAAGAGCGGAAGCTGACTGGCTGGTGGGGCTCAACGTAACTCGGGCTCTCACTTGTAAATTTAACGCTCAGCTTTCCGCTGGGCGGGTGCAGACTCCCACACTGGCACTTCTGGTGCGCCGGGAAGAGGAAATCCGCAAATTCGTCCCCAGAGACTACTGGCAGCTGCGGGCCGACGCCGGACGTTTTTTTGTCACTTGGCAGGACGAAAAGGGACAGACAGGGATTTTTGATAAGGAAAAAGCTGATAAATTGCTGGCACTGGTAAAGGGCAAAACCGCCACAGTGCAGGAAGTGAAGCGGACGAAAAAATCCACCCCGCCGCCTATGCTCTATGACCTTACCGAGTTGCAGCGGGACGCCAACCGTCTGTATCAGATGAGCCCTAAGCAGACTTTGAATGTGATGCAGAGCCTTTATGAGCGGTACAAGGCCCTGACCTATCCCCGCACGGATTCCCGGTATTTGACGGCGGACATTGTCCCCACTTTAACAGAGCGGGTGCAGGCAGTGGCTCGCGGCGAATACGCTCCCATTGCCCGGGAAGTGCTCCGGGAAAAGCGGCCTATCTGTAAGGCCTGCATTAACGACGCCAAGGTCAGCGACCACCACGCCATTATCCCCACTGAGGAACCGGCTGATCTGGAAGCTATGAACAACGAGGAAAAGCGCATTTACTGGCTGGTAGTACGGCGGTTCTTAGCCTGCTTTTTTCCCAATTACGAGTATGAATCGTTGAAAGCTGTCCTCACCTGCGAGGGGCAGCGCTTCACCGCCGCCGGACGGGCAGAATTAAATTTGGGCTGGAAACGGGCCGAACAGCTTCGGGACGAAGAAGAGCAGGAGGAGCAATCCTTGCCGCCCTTGGAAAAGGGACAGAACTTCCCCCTGAAAAACTTCCAGCTGAAAGCCTGCAAGACCCAACCTCCGGCACGGTATACAGAGGCAACCTTGCTCTCCGCCATGGAAAACCCCTCCGCCTATGTATCCGATAAAGAGATGAAGGGCTATCTGGGCGGCGGCCTGGGAACCCCTGCCACCCGTGCGGACATCATCGAAAAGCTGTTTTCCTCCTTTTATATGGAAAAGCGTGGGAATTCTTTGGTACCCACCTCCAAGGGTACCCAGCTGATCTCCCTTGCGCCGGAAGACCTGCGGGAGCCTTTGCTCACCGCCAAATGGGAGCAGCGGCTGGAAGCCATCAGCAAGGGTAAGGACACCCGGAAGCAGTTTATCGGGGAGATCCGCAGTTATGCCACCCATCTGGTGGAGGACGTGAAGAATAGCGACGGCCAGTATCAGCACGATAACCTGACCAACGAAATTTGCCCGGAATGCGGCAAGAGACTGCTGTCGGTAAAGGGCAAACACGGTAAAATGCTGGTCTGCCAGGACCGTGAGTGCGGTTACCGTCGTACCGTGAGCCGGGAGACCAACGCCCGGTGTCCCAACTGCCACAAGAAAATGGAGCTGTTCGGGGAAGGGGAGAATAAAATTTTCGTGTGCCGGTGCGGCTACCGGGAAAAGGAGAGCCACTTTGCCCAGCGGAAGAAGGAGACCAAGGGCGGGGCTTCCAAGCAGGATGTGCGTCGGTACCTTGCCAACCAGAACAAGCAGGAGCCAGCTGGCCAGAGCGCCTTTGCGGCGGCCTTGCAGGCGGCGTTGAATCAGGACAAAAAATAAAATCAATTTTTGCCCATAGGAAAGAGGGGAATTATGAAGCCATTTCAAAAGCGGATAATTACCATATTGATAGTGTTCGTTCTTCTGCTTGTGATCTTTTTCCCTTATCTCAAAGCGGAGGTTTTAACTTTCCAACACGGCAGCGAGTTTGAGGGATTAGAGCAGCAAACGAAGATGCTGGCAGAAGCCCGTTACTATAAAGTGCTTTCTTATACAGAGAATACCGCTACGGTTTTTTATGTGTCAGATACAGGTGATTTGATTACTTTTCGCCGGGATAGCCAGGGAAACTGGCAGTATACCGACTGGGTGACCATCTGGTCTAATACAGGAAGTGCAGATGAGTTTTACTGGCCTTATTACCACTAATTCCGGTGTTTTAGCATAGAGGGGGATTTTTATGAAGCGAAATTATCAAAAGGAGCTGGAGCAGGTGCTGGGCCGTTTAGACGGAAAAACGCCCCGGCTGCTGCTCCATAGCTGCTGCGCCCCATGCAGCAGTTATGTGCTGGAATATCTGTCCCAGTATTTTCAAATCACGGTGCGGTACTTTAACCCCAATATCAGCCCGGCAGAGGAATACCAAAAACGCCTTGGGGAGCAGGCCCGTCTCATAGAGGCCATGCCCATGGAGCACAAGGCCAATCTACAAAGTCCTGGTTATGAGCCTGCCGCCTTTTATGAAGCCGTGAAGGGCCTCGAGCAGATTCCCGAGGGGGGAGAGCGGTGCTTTGCCTGCTTCGCTCTGCGGTTGGAGGACGCGGCAAAAGCAGCTAAAGAGGGAGGCTTCGATTACTTTACCACCACGCTGTCTATTAGTCCTCTGAAAAACGCCCAAAAGCTCAATGAGATCGGCGAGGCCATGGGGGAAAAACATGGGGTCAAGTGGCTTCCCGGCGACTTTAAGAAAAAAGAGGGCTATAAGCGCTCTATTGTACTGTCGGAGGAATACGGCCTGTACCGGCAGAATTACTGTGGCTGTGCCTTTTCCAAAAAGGAAGCCATGGAGCGGGAAGAGAAGAAAAAACAGGAGGCGTCGGGACATGAAGAGTGAGGCAGCTGGGAAAGTATTTGCCTTTATGAAAAAGGAAGCGGTGCTTCTCATCGCCGCGGTGTGCGCTATTGCTTCCATGGCGGCGGTTCCGCCCTCATTGGACTACATAGAGTATCTAGACGGTCATGTGTTGGGGCTGTTGTTCTGCCTTATGGCAGTGGTGGCGGGGTTCACCCAACTGGGGTTGTTTCGCAGACTATCCCGGGTCATGACCCGAAAGGCTTCTGGTGTGCGGATGGTATCGGGGGTATTGGTGGCGCTGTGCTTTTTCAGCTCCATGTTTATCACCAACGACGTGGCGCTCCTTACCTTTGTGCCCCTGACCATCTCCATTTTGCAGCAGGCTTCCCCCAGACAGGTGATTCCTGTCGTGGTGCTGCAAACCATCGCCGCCAATCTGGGAAGTATGATGACCCCAGTGGGAAACCCACAAAACCTGTTTCTTTATGCCCAGTATGAAATGGGACTGGGGGAGTTTCTCTCCGCCATGGTACCGCTGGGACTTATCAGCCTGGTGTTACTGGCGGTAGGAGTATTCTTTCTCAAGGATCACAGTGTAACGGTGCGTTTTCCTGGAGAAGAAGCGCCTATGTGCAAATGGCGTGCGGTGCTCTATGGAGTACTCTTTGTGTGCTGCCTCCTAACTGTGTTCCGGGTGCTGGACGCGCTTTGGCTCACCCTTTTGGTGATCGTCGCCATGCTGGTCTCCAACTGGAAAATTCTTTTGCGGGTGGATTACAGCCTGCTTTTGACTTTTGTGTGCTTTTTTGTGTTCGTGGGGAATATCCGGCAGGTTCCGGCAGTGCAGGAAGGGGTTTCCTGGCTGCTCAATGGCCGGGAGGTCATCGCGTCGGTACTGGTGAGCCAAGTCATCAGCAATGTGCCCGCAGCGGTAATGCTCTCCTCCTTTACGGAAAATGGGAGGGCGCTGCTGCTGGGTACCAACATCGGCGGCCTGGGTACTCTCATTGCCTCCCTTGCCAGTTTGATTTCCTTCCGGCTTTATTCCCGGATGCCGGGGGCTAAGGGTGGAAAATATTTACTACAGTTTACCCTGTACAATCTGGCCTTTTTGGTGGTGCTGTTGGCAGCGGTATGGCTGGGAATCCGGTGATGGCGAAAATTCATAGGCAGGCCGCCTTTTTGGTTGCCCTTGGACAGGAAAGGTGATATAATAAACAACGATTCCATCGCGAAAGGAGGAGGACTGGATGGATGTACGTCCAGGAGATATTCTGCAAATGAAAAAGAGCCATCCCTGCGGCAGCAAGACGTTTCTGGTTCTGCGCTCCGGGATGGATTTTAAGATCCGCTGTACCGGCTGCGGCCATGAAGTCATGGTGCCCCGGCTCAAATGCGAAAAGAATATCAAAAAGATCATCCGGGAAGAAAAGCCCGAAGAATTATAGCATTTCTGCAAATAAGAAGAGTAAACTATGATTTGCAGAAAGGAATTTACCAATGTTCGAAAAACTAGAAATATTTTGTAAGCGGCTGGAAGAAATCAACCAGAAGCTATGCGACCCATCGGTGTTGGCGGATACCGCCCAATACACCGGCCTGTTAAAGGAAAGCAGTACCATTACCCCGATTGTCGAAAAATACCAGCAGTATCGAGGGGCGGTACAGCAGGAATCCGACGCGCTGGAAATGCTTTCGGAAAACGATAAGGAACTCCATGATCTGGCTCAGGAAGAGCTGGCCAAGGCCCGCGAGGATATCGAAATTTTCACAGAAGAATTAAAGCTGCTGCTTCTGCCTAAGGACCCCAACGACGAGCGAAGCGTGATTGTAGAGATCCGCGGCGGCGCCGGGGGAGAGGAAGCAGCCCTGTTTTCGGCAGTGCTGTATCGGATGTATTCCATGTATGCAGAATCTCGCCATTGGCAGACGGAGCTTTTGAATGTGAACGAAACAGAGCTGGGAGGCTTTAAGGAGATCAGTTTTATGATCCACGGCGAAGGCGCTTATTCCCGGCTGAAATACGAAAGCGGCGTCCATCGGGTACAGCGGGTGCCGGAAACCGAGACCCAAGGCCGTATCCACACCAGTACCGCCACAGTGGCAGTTTTGCCGGAGGTGGATGACGTGGAGATTGAGATCAACCCCAAGGATTTGCAGATTGATACCTTCCGTTCCAGCGGCGCTGGCGGACAGCACATCAACAAGACCTCTTCCGCTATCCGTATTACCCACCTGCCCACCGGCATGGTGGTGGAATGCCAGGATGAGCGGAGCCAGTATAAAAATAAAGACAAGGCCATGAAGGTGCTGCGTTCCCGGCTGTATGAGCAGGAACAGCAGAAACAGGATGCGGAGGTTGCTGCCCAGCGGAAAAGCCAAGTGGGTACCGGCGACCGTTCAGAGCGGATTCGCACCTATAACTATCCCCAGGGGCGTATTACAGATCATCGTATCGGCCTAACCCTGTACCGGCTGGAAGATCTTCTCAATGGAGATTTGGATCAGGTCATTGATCCCCTCATCACCGCCGACCGGGCAGAGCAACTGCGGGAGAGTACGGAAGAAGAATAGTTTTTGGAAATCATAAAGGAAGTTAAAACCCATGAAAACCATTCGATTACAGGCGGATCAGCCCGCCGATATTGCCAAGGCCGGAGAAATTCTGCGCCAGGGTGGCTTGGTAGGGATTCCTACTGAAACCGTGTATGGACTGGCCGCCGACGCCCTTAATGGGGAAGCAGTGGCAAAAATTTTCAAAGCCAAAGGCCGGCCCATGGATAACCCCTTGATCGTCCATATTTCAGATATCAGCCAGTGGGAAAAGCTGGTGCGGGAGATCCCCGAAAATGCCCGGAAATTGGCCCAGGCATATTGGCCTGGCCCCATGACCATCATTCTGCCAAAATCGGACTGTATCCCCGATGAGGTGAGCGCCGGGCTGGAAACCGTAGGAGTGCGTTTTCCGGTCCATCCTGCGGCTCAGGCAGTCATTCAGGCGGCAGGCACCCCTCTGGCGGCTCCTTCTGGGAACCTTTCTGGGAAGCCCAGCCCCACCAATGCCCAAACGATGTTGGAGGATATGGATGGCCGTATTGACGCAGTGGTGGATGGTGGCTCCTGCCAGGTAGGGGTAGAGTCCACAGTAGTGTCGCTGGCCTGCCAGCCGCCTCGGCTGTTGCGTCCTGGTGGAATTACTTTGGAGCAGCTTCGCCAGGTGTTGGGAGAAGTGGAGATGGATGACGCCGTCCTGAACCCCTTAAAAGAAGGGGAACACCCCGCTTCTCCAGGGATGAAATATAAGCATTATGCGCCAAAAGCCAACGTAATTATTATTGACGGTTCCTATGAGGCGTATTGCGAATACGTAAACGGCCATAAAGAGCCGGGAATTGCCGCTATGTGCTATAATGGGGAAGAAAACCATCTGGAAGTTCCCGCAGTGTGCTATGGCGGGAAAGAGGACTATAACGAACAGGCAAGGGAAGTCTTTGAGGCGCTGCGCAAGCTGGATGAACTGGGGGCCAATACCGTATATGCCCGCTGTCCAGAGCCAAAGGGCGTGGGTCTTGCCGTTTATAACCGCCTGATCCGGGCGGCAGGATTCGAGGTGCTTCATGTTGGCTAAAGGAATCGTAATCGGCCTTACCGGTCCCACTGGGGCGGGAAAGTCCAGTGTGGCAAAGGAACTGGCTGCTTTGGGCTGCGCGGTGGTGGACTGTGACCAGATTGCCCGGCAGGTGACGAATACTTGTATTCCCTGTCTCCAATCTCTGGCAGAGGAATTCGGAGCAGATATCCTGCAAAACAACGTGTTGGACCGGAAACTGCTGGCGGCTAGGGCATTTGCCTCCCCGGAAAAGACCCAACGGCTCAATGAGCTCACTCATCCATGGATTATGGAGGAGACAAAAGCACAGATTCAAGCTGCGCGGGATGCTGGAAAGCAATTTGTGGTGGTAGATGCCCCTCTGTTGTTTGAAGCTGGGGTAGATGCTTTATGCGATACCATTATGGCGGTGACAGTTCCCTTTGAAAAGCGGTTACAACGCATTATGAAGCGGGACAATATTTCCGAAGAACTAGCCCGAGCCAGAATGGCTGCTCAACACCCGGAAAGCTGGTATGAAGAACGAGCTGGAAAGGTGATTTCCGGCAGGTTGGATGAAGAGACTTTGCGCCGGGAATTACAGACCTATCTTACTGCATTATCGGAGGAACCTATTTGAAACAGGCAAGACACGCAGCGCCGGGAAGGCGCAAGGGCAAAAAAGGCAAGGTGTTTCTGGGGTTGCTACTATTTGTAGCGGTTGCCGCAGTGGCCTTGTATTGCGCTAAGGATACACTGCTTCGGCAGTTTTATCCCCTTTCTTATTATGAGATCGTGATGGAGCAATCGGAGAAAAACGACCTGGACCCCACGTTGGTTTACGGCATTATTCGGGCTGAGAGCAGCTTTGACGCCAAGGCGGTTTCTCGTGCAGATGCCCGGGGGCTGATGCAGATGACGCCCCAGACCTTTGAATGGGTGCAAACCATGATTCCAGACAGTGAAAATTTGACAGTGGACGATCTGTTCGACCCCAAGGTGAATATTCAGTTTGGGTGCGAGCTGCTTTCCCTGCTCATTTCCCATTACGGCAATGAATCCACTGCTATCTGTGCCTATAACGCAGGGATGGGGAATGTGACTTCTTGGCTGGAAAATCCCGAGTATTCTTCTGATGGGGTGACGCTGGATGTGATTCCTATTGGAGAAACCCGGGAATATTTAAAGCGGGTAACTCAAAATCGGGAAATGTACCGGGATTTGTATCCGGATGAATTTGCAAACAAGTAAAAATGAAGATAGAGATTTTTAAGGAGGTACAAACCAATGGAAAACAAAACCATTGATGCAGAGGCTCTTGCAAAAGAACTGATGCTGGACAAGAAAAACGGCTTTTTCCGCGTGGATGACGAGGAGATCGCCAAAGCAGACGCATTCTGCGAGGACTACAAAAAGTTCCTGGATAACGGCAAAACCGAGCGGG
Source organism: uncultured Clostridia bacterium (assembly GCA_944384915.1). GTDB lineage: Bacteria > Bacillota > Clostridia > Oscillospirales > Acutalibacteraceae > Heritagella_A. Next base: position 31,945 of record CALWVH010000058.1, read on the forward strand.
AAGCAACCAACGAGGCCATTCGTTTGGCAGAGGAAAAGGGATTTGTCCCTTATGATTCCAACGCTTCTTACAAGCCCGGCGATAAGGTGTATGTGAACAACCGCGGCAAGTCTGTGATGTTGGCTGTGATCGGTGAAAAGGGAAGCCGTGAGGGCGTGCGTATTGCCGCTGCCCATATTGACTGCCCCCGCATTGACCTGAAGCCCGTTCCCCTGTACGAGACCACCGACTTTGCTATGCTGAAGACCCATTACTATGGCGGTATCAAGAAGTATCAGTGGGTAGCAACTCCTCTGGCTATGCATGGCCGTATCATCCGTCGTGACGGCGAGAAGATCGATGTTTGCATTGGTGAGGAACCCGGTGATCCTCAGTTCTGCATCACTGACCTGCTGCCCCACCTGTCCCAGGAGCAGTCTACCAAGACGCTGGGCAAGGCCATTGAGGGCGAGGATCTGAACATCCTGTTTGGCAGCCGTCCTGTGCGTTCCGAAAAGGGCGACAACCTCTTCAAGCTCAATGTGATGAAGCTGCTCAACGAGAAGTACGGCATCAAGGAACAGGACTTTATTACCGCTGAAATTGAATTTGTGCCCGCTCATAAGGCTGTGGATATCGGCCTGGACCGCAGCATGATCGGCGCTTACGGCCACGACGACCGCGTGTGTGCTTATCCTGCATTGCAGGCAGTGCTCAACTGCTGCGCAGTGCCGGAGCAGACGGTTATCACAGTGCTCACCGATAAGGAAGAGACTGGCAGTGACGGCAACACCGGTTTGAATTCCTCTTATCTCCGCTATTTTGTCCATGCTCTCGCCAAGCAGGATGGCGTTGATGGCCATGATGTGCTGTCCCACTCCACCTGCCTGTCCGCAGACGTGGCTGCTGCTTATGATCCCACCTATGCTTCCGCTTATGAGGCTAACAACTCCTGCTATCTGAATAAGGGCGTAGGCGTTATCAAGTATACTGGTTCCCGCGGCAAGGGCGGCACCTCCGATGCTTCCGCTGAGTTTATGGGCCAGGTGCGCGACCTGCTGGAGGATGCAGGTGTGCTGTGGCAGACCGGCGAGCTGGGCCGTGTAGACTTGGGCGGCGGCGGAACCGTTGCCCAGTATATTGCCAACCTGAATGTGGATGTAGTGGATGTAGGCGTTCCGGTGCTCTCCATGCACGCTCCCTTTGAGGTTGTGGCCAAGCTGGATGTCTATATGGCATACAGAGCCTTTAGGGCCTTCTTTGACCAGAAATAATCTAGCAACATAAAAAATCCCCTGTTCCACGGTGTAATTGCTGTGGAACAGGGGATTTTTTATGTTGATTAAAGGCGAGGTATCTTCCAGCCGGTAAAGTCCATCTCGCAGAAGTCGGAATCTTGGGGACAGTCCCCTTCCGGCGAGATATTGGAGTGGATATAATAGGTGGGCATCCCCACGCTTTTTGCGCCGGCAATATCAGTGGTGGAGTCATTGCCGATAAACAAGGTCTCTTTGGGAGAGAGATGGTATTGGTCCAGCAATATCTGGAAAAATCGGGAGTCAGGCTTACGCACGCCGTAGTCGGAGGAAATAAGAATTCCTTCGAAATATTGGGCGATATTCAGCACGTGAAGCTCATACTCGGTAAAAATGCGTTGGGCGTTGGAAAGGACATACAGCTTTTTTCCCTGCCGCCGCAGCTCCTTTAGCATCTCCACGGTGCCATCATACAGGCGAAGATATTCTGTGGCCAATACCCGGAAAAACTGGCCGGCATACCTTGCCAGACGTTCGTCAACCGTTACCCCTTTTTCCGCAAAAAGGGCCTGAAATACCTGGGTCTGGTCAATTTCCGGGCAGGCTTCATGAGCATATCGAGGACCATTTTCCAACGAATCCTTTTTTTCCGCTTCTTTGGCGGCGATCAGCCGCTCATAGGCTTTTTTCATCTCTTCCGGTTGGTAGAGGGCGTCATAGTATCCGTAGAAAAGACACATCTTCTGCCATACCATAGGGTCATCCTCGTGGGTGCGGATATCCGCCAGAGTACCATAAAAATCGAAAGCGTAATTGGGATAGGACAAAGGCAGCATAAATTTCCTTGCAAAACAGCCACTAAGGCTTTTGCAAGCCCCTCCTTCCTTTTCATAAAATCATACTTGAATTTTTATGATTTTATTATACAAATCTGTATGCAGAGATGTCAAGAAAGGCAGGGGGATGGGTTAGCGAAGCTGATTCCAGCGCTCATATACCCGATAGACGTTATCCGGATTTGCACCAGCGCCAAATTCACACTGGGCGATACAGCCGCCATCCTTCCAAAGGGTGTTATAGACAGAATCCACAGCATGGTCAATGTCGCTGAGGGTGCCCTTGGGCAGCAGATGCTGACGGTCGATTTCTCCCCAGAAGGTAATATGGCCCTTAAACTGCTCCAGTTTGTCTACGCCAATGCAGAAAATCTGGGTGTTGAGAGCGTCCAGTCCCAAATCGATGAGCTTGGGGATGATGGAAATGGTATTGCCGTCAGAGTGCATGAAGATTTTTTTGCCGTACTTGTGGGCGATATTGATGTAATCCCGGTACATGGGCATAAAGATTTCTTCCCAGATAGAAGGATTGATGAGGAGGTTCTGCTGGGAACCCCAGTCATCCATAAAGTTCAGGCCGTCTACGTCAGTCTGCGCCCACTTGGTCAGCTGGCGGCAGTAGAAGTCGTGCATCTTTTCGATGAACTCCATCATTTTTTTCGGCGGGTCCATCAGGTCCATGTAGAGGTTGACAGTGCCCCGGATAAACTGGAGCTGCTCAAAGGGGCGAGGGCAAGCGCCGCATCCCATATATTTGTCGCTGTTGCGGCAGGCCTCGTTAACGGCGTCTACATCAAAAGAGAGCCATTCCTCAGGAATGTGAATCTTATCTGCATCCTCCCAGTCGTCATCCTTGACAATGGGGTTCTTTACCTCGCCGATGATGCCCTTATGGATGTTGGTAAACTCGCAGCCCCAGGCATCGATATAGGTGCCCACCTCATAGGGGTCTCCAGATTCACAAACAGGAGGCTCAGAGAAGGTTACCGCCGGACCGCTTAAATCCGGCTCATAATCGGTCATGATTTTTTTGACCTGCTGGGGATAATTCTGATGGGCCCAAGGCAGGGTCCACAGATCCCGAGGCACACGTCCCTCTGTGTTACGGAATTCCAGGGTTGCCAGTACTAGTTCGCGGGAAGTCATCATCGCTCATCCTTTCCAGAATTATTTATGGATTTCTGAAATCACGCTCAAAACGTGACTTTTGTTTCTGAATGTAGTATACTATATTTAAAATCGTACTGCATTAAAAAAAGTATTCGATACGAAATTAAAGATTTTGGGAGAAAGCCATGACAGTTAAAATGACAGAAGAATACTGTTGGGAGGAATCACGGCAGGTGTTGACGCCTCAGCAGCATGGAATCCCAGGAATCCGGATTTTTGGGCACAATTTAAACAACCGGGCAGAGTCTCCTTTGGAAACCCATATCCATCCGGGATGCCTGGAAATTGTGGTATTGGTAAAGGGAAATCAGACCTATACCGTTGGGGGAAAAACCTATCCCATTTCTGGTGGAAATGTATTCATCAGTTTCCCGGGGGAAGAGCACAGCAGTGGCGGGGAACCCCAGAATGTATCGGAGATCTACTGGGTGCAGGTGGATTTGGAAATAGCAGAGGGATTTTTAGGATTATATCCTCCCTGGGAAGACCAGCTTCGGAACCGGTTGGGAAAACTATCGCAGCGGGTTTTGTATTGTGGAGAAGAGCTGCGCCGGTGTATGGCGGACAGCTTTTGGAATACGGCTTCCTCTGACCCTTGCCAGCAGGAATATGGCAGGAGCCAGCTAGTGTCCTTTTTCTATGGGATTATTTTGCAGGAAAAGGCGGGGATGCTCTCCCTTTCCGACGAGATTGGAGCGGCGGTAACGTATATCCGGCAGAATATTCGAGAGGACATCCCTCTGGAAACATTGGCGGAATGCGCTGGCCTTTCCCTTTCCCGGTTTAAGGCCCGGTTTAAAAAAGAGACCGGGATGACCCCAAGGGAATACATCAACCAGTTAAAGATCCGGGAGGCAAAGCGGATGCTTCGGGAAAATCAGTCGGTGACCCGTGTGGCGCTGGACCTAGGATTTGGTAGCAGCAATTATTTTGCGGTTCTGTTTAAGAAGATTACTTTATACAGCCCTTCTCAATATCAAAAAATGTGGAAAGAAAAAGAGAGTGGAAACAAGTAGATTTGCTTGTTTCCACTCTCTTTGTTTTAATAGTTTTCTACCATTTCCATGACGATCTGTTCCCAACGGATCAGGTTTCGAACATCATGGCCCGCAGAGCTGATATCCTTCAAAACGATATCGCAGCTGCATCCGTTGCGCTTGCAGGCTTGTAAGGTACGGCCAATCTCTGCACGCAGAGCGTCCTCGTCCAGCGTAGTTACTACGGAAGAAGGATTGGGCTTGTTGGCCAGTACATACCGGTTTCCAATGGCTTCTGCGGCTACATCCACATTAGCCCAAGGGGTAACGGAGATCTTCCGCAGATGAGGGATTTTCTCCACAATGTCGATCTTCCGATCCAATGGCTCACAGCATCCATAATATACCAAGCCAAAGGGCTCCATAATCTTTTTCATATATTCAATGTCAAATTCTTCGTGCATGTCTTTAGAAACAGAGGCGAAGATCTGGGCCATGCCTCGGCCCCAGATCTGGCTGCGCTTTACGCTTTCGCCATCAAATTCACCGGGCAGATCGCTGCAAAGGGCGGAGGTACAGTGGATATCTAACGGGTTTAGTTCATACAGCCCCAGCTTTTCCATCTGCTCCGAACGGGAAATTTCAATCTCTGTAAGCTTGGAAACGATCTTGTGGCTGAATTCGGGCCGCTCCACCAAATCCATAAGCAGAGGTGTTACCCCGCGATAAGTGGAGATCTGATCCCAAATGGAAATATAACAGTTATGTCCTACGATACGCACCGGCAAAATGTCCCCGATGACATTGGCAATGCGGTCATATTGACGCATGGTTTCTTCTCTGTCATAGGAGAGGGTGGGAAAATGCAGTTTTTCCACAGCTTCTTCCGTAGCCAACTGGTCGTGGTATTCATGGGAGACAATAGAGTTGGTAGAGTCAGAGGCGAGGGTCTCTTCACTGATAGTGATGCCAATATCGTCAGAGCGAATGACCTTATACACTGGGAAATAAGGGGGCAGGATCATGTCAGCGGGGAAATATTTCCAGTGAAACAGTTGCTTGCGCAAATAGTCTTCCGCAGAACGCAGCTCCGGGTCCTGGCATTGTAAAGTAAGGGAGCCGTCAAAATTCAGTTCATGGAAGGGAATCTCGTTGATTAGCACTACTGGCCGAATCTGTTTCAGGTCGTTTACGGCACGGTGAAGAATACGGTTTTTAGTATTGCGTTCGTCCTGGGCCGCCTGTATATATTCCCAAGCCAGTTTCCGCAGAATGATTTCATCATGGTTCATAGGATCAGTTCCTTTCACACAAGATAATCGGAAAATCCGAAATTTGTATCTTGCTGCTATTAAACCATGATATATCCGGATATTCCAGACAAATTCTTGCCATGTAGTTGTAAAATATTGCTATCTCAAAATTCCCATGCTATACTGTATCCAATAGCCAAAAGGGGAAGGAATACGATATGAAGGAACCATTTAGCCATTTTGTTGAGCCCTCAGAGTTTATCCGTGCCAACCTGTGCTTTAGTGACGGTATGGGAATAGAATGCCAGGGAGGATTTCTCATTGACCGTGGATATTTTGATAACTATTTGGTGATGTATGTGGAAGAGGGGGTACTTTTCCATGAGCAAAATGGAAGAAAGCTGCGGATCGTTCAGGGAGAGTATGTATTTGCCGATTTAAAATTCCCCCATAAATACTATTTTGAGCAGGGAGTCCCTAGTAAAATTTATTGGAGCCACCTTAACGGAGGCGTAGTAGAAGAGGTAGCCAAACGAGTCAACGCTCTTTGCCCATTACCCTTCCAAGCCCGCTCTTCTCAGATGCGGGACCGGCTGGTGGACTGCTTTTCTTTTGTACAGCAGGGTGTACCAGAGGAATTTTCTCTTTCCCAAATGCTGTATGGGATTATGCTCACTGTATTGCAAAATTGCCGGGAAGCTCAGTATCAAAAAGGCAAACTAGGGGAATTAGAGGAATTTGATCAGAAAGCCGAAGAAGCCATCCAGCGGCACATTTACCGTCCCGCAGATTTGGAATCTTTAGCCGCCTTTGTCAATATGAGTAAATACCATTTTTGCCGTCTGTATCATAGCCGGTTCGGAGTAAGCCCAGTAAAGCGCCTAATGCAAGAAAAGATACGAACGGCCCAGCTCCATCTTCTTTATACCAACGACAAGGTGGAAAGTATCGGAGAACAGTTAGCGTTTTCCAGCCTCAGCTATTTTTCCAAGGTGTTTAAAGCACAGACCGGCCTTTCTCCAGCAAAGTATAGGGAAATCATGCGGCACAGGCAGGATGAATAAAAGTACCGGCTCCCAAAGGAACCGGTACTTTGTTATATGCTATAATCAGCGGAGAAGATTCATTTTTTCGCAGTAATATTGCACATTCTCAAATTTGGCATCCGGGGCGATACGGTGGTCGGGGCAGGGAATATATCCTCCCAGATCAATGAGGCGGCGCAGACGTTCCACTTCTGCGTCTACTGCGGCATAATCCCGGGCAAATACCGCCTTATTCATGCCGCCCACCCCGCCGATCTTTTTGCCGTATTTCTCCCGCCAGGGAGCCAGACTGGCGTTCCAGGTACCCACCTCAATGGGGAACATGGTATTGACTCCGTTGTTGAGCCAAGTAGGGATCAAAGAATCGATCATGCCGTCACAGTCCACCGAAACGATATCTACGCCGTGTTCCAGCAACAGGTCTGTGATCTTGCGATAGTGGGGGCCTACATATTCGTCAAAAACAGAAGGAGTCACCAGTGGACCGTTTTTAAAGCAGATATCCTCCCAGAAATGGGCAAAATCAAATTTTGCTCCGGTTTCCAAAATTTCTTTGGTGCAATGGTAGCACAGGCCCGCCAAGGTGTCGATGATCTCTACATACAGATCTTCGTCATCGGCATACAGGTAGCTGAGCTGTTCCACCCCCAATAAATTGCGCATATATCCTATGAGAGAGCCACAGTGAAGCCCCACAGGGGTTTGGCGGCCCTCTACTGTTTTTAATTCTTCAAAGACTCGCTTGTCAACTCGGCCAGTTTCCCACTGTAGTCGGGGCAAATACTCCTTCTCCCAGGTTTCCCGGTCTACCAAAGTGGTACCGATTTCAGAAGGGATAGATACGATTCCCGGTTTGACCATCACGATAAGCCCTTGGGAATCCCGAATGACCTGGCTGCCATCTTCATGCTCCTCCAGTATCTTTTCTGGGAAGGGTGGCCGCAGATAGACATCCCCGGATACAGTGCAGGCCCAGTTAAAGTCAAATCCCAGTTTCTTCATAATGGAGCGATCGGCTTCCGAGTTATCGCCGTACTGGCAATACCCATCCGCTTCTTCTTGGGTGATGTGTCCCTCCTGTGCCCATTTTTGAACTGTCTCGCCCCAATAACCAAAGGATACGATAGGCATACGATCATAATTTTCATAGTGCAGAATGGCATTGGCGTTTTCGCGAATATTCATGATTCTTTACTCCTCTCGCTTGCGCATCGGGTTTCGTTATTTATAACTATAATCAGATTTTTGCTTTTTTCAATCCCGAAAAAGGGCATTTGATACCGAATTATTGCGAAGTGAGTGTAAAGATATTATACTGAGATAAAGGAGGAGATTTCTATGAAACAAAGCTTTTATATGGGCAATAGCATTCGGGAAAGCTATCATGTAGAAAATCGAGGCGTAGTTTCGCTAATGCCCTTTTATGTTACCGGATTCGGACACTTTACTTGTGGCAGCGAGTATTTTACGGAACGGGAGGAATATCCGGAATGCTTGTTGCTATATACAGTACAAGGAAATGGATGGCTGAAATATGCCGATCAGGAAAACATTATACCGGAAAATTGCCTTGCAGTAATTGATTGCCGTAATTATCAGTTTTACCGTACCGAAGGAGAAAAATGGGATTTTTACTGGATTCATTTCGACGGAAAATGCGCCTCTGATTTAGTAGGGTTAATTAACGGAAAGGGGTTGTCGGTGTTAGAATCCGGCCATCAACTGGACGCACCTGCTCTTTTTGCAGAGCTTCTGCGGTTGAACCGTCCAGAGGATCGGAATATGGAAATGAACCTTTCCAATTTTGTCCACCAGTTTCTCTGCCGGATTTTAAATTTGCAGTATCATATTACGGCTATAAAAAAATACAGCACCCTACAACCGGATATTGAACGGGCCATTGAATATATCCACCAGCAATATGCACAGGCTATCACAGTGGATCAAATGGCACAGATTAGCCGTATGAGCAAATACCATTTTATCCGGGTGTTTCGGGAATTGACCGGAGATACTCCCTATAATTATTTAACGCTATATCGTATAGGTCAGTCCAAACGGCTGCTGACAGACACCTCCATGAGTATACAGGAAATTGCCCAGGCGGTTGGGTTTTCCAACTCGAAAAATTATATTGCTTGTTTTCGTAAGTACACCTTGACTACTCCAAACCATTTTAGAGAACGGGCACTGGTATAGGTATTATTTTTTTCCTTTGGATTCCCGATAGTGTAGAGGCGTAGTGCCGGTGAGCTTTTTAAATACTTTGGTAAAGTAGCTCTGATCTTCAAATCCTACCAACATGGCGATATCCGTCAAACGGATATTTTGATGCCGAAGAAGCTCTTTACTATGCTCAATGCGGATGCGGTTTAAATAGCTGCTAAAGGTAATGCCTGTCTCTTTTTTGAAGATACGGCTAAAGTAGGAGGGGGAAAGGAAGATCTTCCGGGCCATATCCTCCAAGGTGATGTGTTCTCCATAATGGGTGTTGAGATATTGGATACTCTGGTGAATTACATTGGCATGGCGGGCGTCCAGATATTCAAACACACTGTCCATTAAGGTGCCCATCACCTTGGTAAGCCATAGGCACAGAGACTCTACATCTGTCAGACTGGGCAGGTCATTGAGATACTGATGGCTCAGCTCCAGTGTGCGGGCAGGGTCCGCTCCCGCGTCGATAGCGCTGCGAGAGATCAATACCAGCAGTTCATAAATGCGGGTCTTCGCTTGGGAAAAATCGTTTCCTACAGAAAAGAAAATATAGCCGAACAGTTCATTGAGCAGCCGCTGAGCCTCTGGTTTATTGGTTTGACGTACTGCGCGCAGAAGGGCTTGTTCCGTCTCAAAAGGATAGGGAGGAGCCTCACTGACAGCTTTTAATTCCTGGATATAAGCAGTCACCTGTTTTTGAATAGCACTGGAATCCTGACGATCTAGCATCCGCTTAGAGGCGGAGACGTTATTCATAAATCCCACTGCCATAAATAAAAGGGTAGAAAGCTGGGTTACTGTTTGAGGAGAAACAAAGGGGACATTTTCCAGCTCCTGCAAAATTTTATCCTGCACAGTCTGGGACAAATTCATCTGTTCTGTAAGCTCCCAGGCCACATAATCAGTTTTATCTACCATGAGAAAAGGGCCTACGGTGATTTTAGCTTCACTTCCCTCCGAACCTAATATAGGGGAAACAAAGCAAGTAAGTCCCATAGGGCAAAAATAAATATATTTCCCTCCAAAGCGTTCTGCTTCCGTCATGCCGTAGATGTGGGCCTGGATGCATTCCTCCGCCTGATGCTGCGCAATCTGGCATAGACGGCAGGAGGCGCAACCATATCCGCTTTCATAAAATAGTTTTCCATGTACATCGGATACCACACATCCCAAGCCAGTAGAGCCAGAAAAAGCATGAGCACATTCCTGAGCGAGACGTAGGTCAAATGCGTCGGTTTGCTTCATAATACAGGCTCCTTTCCTAAGTTTTTGTACAAAAATGGATTTTTGGTAAAAATATGTCCTAATTAACTAATAGTCCAAAATTTGTCTTTCGTCAAGAGGAAAAGAACAAAAAAGTCCAAAAGATTTTGTTTTTTTACAAGGCAAAAGGTCTGGAATGGAGTATAGTGAAGTCAACAAATCAACTCTACCATTTAGGGAGGAAACAACAATGAGCATTTTAAATGACATTTCTGAGAACCTTCAGCGCGGCAAGGCAAAGGTAGTCAAAGAGCTGGTTCAGCAGGCTATCGATGAGGGCATTTCCGCTAAAGAGATCCTGGAGAACGGACTTCTGGCCGGCATGAGCGTTATCGGTGAGAAGTTTAAGAACAACGAAGTGTTCGTACCTGAGGTTCTGGTGGCTGCCAGAGCTATGAACATGGGCACTGCTCTGCTGAAGCCCCTGCTGACCGGCGACGGTGTGGAAGCACAGGGCAAGGTAGTTCTGGGCACCATTAAGGGCGACCTGCACGATATCGGTAAGAACCTGGTAAAGATGATGATGGAAGGCAAGGGCTTGGAAGTTATCGATCTGGGTACCGACGTAGCTCCCGAGAAGTATGTAGAAGTGGCACAGGCTGAGGGCTGCCAGATTATCGCTTGCTCCTCTCTGCTGACCACCACCATGGGCATGATGGAAGACGTTGTGAAGCAGGCTGAGGCTGCCGGTATCCGCGATAAGGTAAAGATCATGGTAGGCGGCGCTCCTGTTACCGAGGACTTCTGCAAGAAGATCGGCGCCGACAAGTACACTGCCGATGCTGCTTCTGCTGCTGATGCAGCTCTGGAGATCTGCCAGTCTATGGCTTGATTTTGAGAAAGGGCTATACCATTATGACTCCGAAAGAACTTCTGTTTACTGCGCTTCGTCATGAAGTAACCCCACGGGCTCCCTGGGTTCCCTTTGCCGGCGTTCATGCCGGTGCCCTTATCGGCGCTAACGCTACCCAGGTGCTTACAGATGAGGATACCCTCTTCAAAGCCCTGATGGAGGTCAACCGCCTGTACCGTCCTGACGGCCAGCCGGTAGTTTTCGACCTGCAACTGGAAGCTGAGATCCTGGGCTGCGATCTTGCCTGGGCTGATGACGGCCCTCCCAGTGTGGCCAGCCATCCTCTGGCAGATACCATGACGGTGCCCTGCAAGTGCAAGCTGCCTAAGCCCGATCAGGGCCGTCTGCCGCTGGTACTTTCTGTTATGCGCCGGATGAAAGAAGCGGTAGGGGAGACCACCGCCCTGTATGGTCTGATTTGCGGTCCCTTTACTCTGGCTTCTCACCTGCGCGGCAATGATCTGTTTATGGATATGTACGACGATGAAGACTATGTCAATGATCTGCTGGGCTTCTGCACCGAGTGCGGCAAGCTGATGTGCGACTACTTCATCGAGGCTGGCATGGACGTCATCGCTGTGGTGGACCCCCTGGTTTCCCAGATTTCCACCACTCACTTTGAGGACTTCCTCTCCGGCCCTTATACAGAGCTGTTTGACCATATCCGTTCCAAGGGTGTGTTCTCCTCCTTCTTTGTGTGCGGTGACGCCACCCGTAATATCGAGGCTATGTGCCAGACTAAGCCGGATTCCATCTCTGTGGATGAGAATGTGGATATTATTGCAGCAAAGGCCATTACCGATAAATACAATGTGGTCATTGGCGGCAATATCCCCCTGACTTCTATTATGCTCCATGGCACCCAGCAGGACAACATGAAATATGTGGTAGACCTGTTGGCACAGCTGCCGGAGTACAAAAACTTTATTCTGGCCCCCGGATGCGATATGCCTTATGCAGTGCCGATTGAGAACACTATCGGTGTCGCACAGGCTGCTTTGGAGACCGAGAGTGTGCGGGCCATGGTGGCCAATTATGTCTCCGACACCTTTGATGTGGATGTGGAGATCCCGGATTACGAACATCTGGAGCGTCCGTTGGTAGAGGTGTTTACTCTGGATAGCGCTACCTGTGCTGCCTGTACCTATATGCTGGGTGCTGCAACAGCCGCCAAGGAGCGTTTCGGGACAGAGATCGATATGGTGGAATATAAGTTTACCGAGAAGGAGAATATTGCCCGCTGCAAGAAGATGGGCGTTAAGAACCTTCCCAGCATCTATATCAATGGTAAACTGAAGTTTGCTTCCATTATCCCCAGCCGTGAGGAGCTGGATGCAGCCATTAAAGAAGTGCTGTAATTTTGGTTTCAAGGGCCCCGGCGTGAAAGCGTGCGGGGCCCTTATTTTTCAGAAAAGGAGCCAGCCATGGACCTATATCTCATTACAGGCTTTCTGGGAGCCGGGAAGACTACCTTCCTGCGGAATTTTATCCATCTGTTTGCGGGAAAACGGGTATACCTGATTATCAATGAATTTGGAAAAACCGGTATTGATGGTACCTTGCTTCAGGAGATGGGAGCGGTAATGGAAGAGATCAGCAATGGTTCCATTTTCTGTTCTTGTCGGTTGGATCAGTTTGAAACTGTGTTGGCAGCAGCGGTATCTGGGGAGCCGGATGTGATTTTGGTGGAGGCCTCTGGCCTTTCAGACCCCACCAATATTCAAAAAATCCTCTCCCAAGGGCGGCTGGATGTTATCCAATATAAGGGCAGCGTGTGCCTTGTGGATGCTTGCTGGTTTTCCAAGGTTGTGGAGACTGCCCGGATGTGCCGCAAGCAGGTGGCAGTAAGCAGCTTAGCGCTCCTCAACAAAGTGGATGCTGCTTCTCCGGAGCAGATAGAACACACCGAAGCCCTGCTTCGAGAGATCAACCCGGGGATTATAGTACAGCGTACCACTTTTGGAGCATTTCAGCCTCAGTGGTTGGAAGCTATTTGCCCGGAACCAGCGTTGGAAGAAGCATTCCAGAATGCAGATATTACTCTGCAAAAGGCCTGTGTCATCTTTTCTCCGGATATCACGCCAGTACAGCTGAAAGGTTTCCTCACGTTGGTAGGGGAGGAGACCTACCGGATGAAGGGCTTTGTGGAGACTTCTTCCGGTCTATATTTGGCTGATTGTGTTTCCTCCGCCATTAAACTAGACCCCTATGCTGGAGATGTTTCGGCAGATGATCGGGGAAAGCTGGTGCTGTTGGCAGGCAAAGGGATGCGTCTGCGCCAGATTATCAAACAGGCAAAAACATGGTATGGACAGTGGATGAAAGAGGTTCAATATGGATAAGCAACTCTATGAGAAAATAAGATCCGGTCAAAAGCTGGAAAAGGAAGAGGCCGCCCAGTTGTTGGATACCCCCACTGGAAGTAGGGATTATTATGAACTTCTGTATCTGGCGAACGACTATTCCCGTGGCACTTTCAGCGGAAAAGGGTTGGTTTTCGCTCAAATCGGTTTGGATATGCAGCCCTGCGGCGTCAACTGCCGGTTTTGCAGTATGGCCAAAGACGCCATGTGCGGCAAGGAAGGCTTTGTGCGCCCACTGGAGGACGTGGTGGAAGAAGCAAAAGCCTTGGCGAAAACTGGTATCAGCGATTTGTTTCTGATGACCACTGCCCAATTTTCCCAAGAAGATTTTTTAGAATACGGCAAAGCTGTGCGTATGGTGCTCCCGCCGGAAATGCGGCTGGTGGCCAATATTGCAGATTTTACCTTGCCTTATGCCCAAAAACTAAAAGAAGCAGGTTTTACCGGAGTGTATCATATCTGCCGGCTGGGAGAGGGCGTGGATACGAACGCCAAAGTGGAGGACCGAATCCGTACCATGGACGCAGTCCGGGATGCTGGATTGGAATTGTATTATTGTGTGGAACCTATCGGGCCGGAGCATACCAATGAGCAGCTTGCCCAAGAAATGGTGAGAATCCGTGATTACCCGGTGGGGGTCATGGCGGTTATGAAGCGTACTGCCGTTCCAGGTACACCTTTGGCCGAAAACGGGGAGATTACAGCGGCACGGTTAGCACTGATTTGCGCTGTAACAACCCTCACTGCCCGACCGCCTAGGGCGATGTGTGTCCATGAGCCGGACGAGCTGTGTCTGATGGCAGGCGCCAACCAACTGTATGCGGAACTGGGGAGCAATCCCCGAGATGTAGAGAAGGATACCCGAAACGGGCGGGGCTTCTCTGTAGAGGATGCCCGTGTGATGCTGGGCAAGGCCCAGTGGATGCTGTAAAAACAGCAGGGGAGTGGAAATATAATGAAGCATGAGGAAATGGTAAGCCGTATTTTAGAAATGGGAGCTCAACACGCTGCTGTAGTGCCTATGGAGAAGGTACGGTTCGAAAAAGCCTTTCGAGAGATGTGCGCCAGCAATGCCTGTGGAATGTATGGTAAGAGTTGGATGTGCCCGCCCTATGTGGGAGAGCCGGAGGATCTCATCGCCCGAGCTCAAAGTTACAAGTATATCTTGGTATACCAGACCATTGGAGATCTGGAAGACAGCTATGATTTTGAAGGGATGATGGAGGCCGGTCAAAAGATGAACGACCTCACCCAGCGGATACGGGATGAATTAAAGGATGAGATTGATAAAGATTCCCTGCTTTTGGGATCGGGAGGATGTCGCTTGTGTTCTGTATGTGCCAAGCGGGAGGACAAGCCCTGCCGGTTCCCGGAGAAGGCATTGGCTTCTTTGGAGGCATACTGTATTTCTGTCTCAGAACTGGCAGCTGCCGGTGGTATGAAGTACATCAACGGCCCGGATACCGTGACCTATTTTGGAGCGGTTCTGTTTAACGAATAAAATTGTTATTGATAATCAAAGCGCCGCAGGTTTTTGCCTGCGGCGCTTTTGTGTTCATATTTTAGATGCAAATTTTATGGCAAACGTTCTTATTTTCCTCAACAAACCATCACATTGGACCTTTATAATCAAAGCATCCTCAAAAGAAAGGAGGGAACCACCTACAGAGTCCCTTATAAACAATTACACTTTATATAGATTTACTGCCACACGTTTGCCGGAGGAGGACGGAACACCGGACCGGCAAACCGGTAGACAAAGTATAAGTGCCGAAAGGCGTTTTTCATAAATTTTCCTTCTTTTCATTCTCTTCTTTCTTAAATCACCTGGAAACAGATTCTTGTTTTCGGGTGATTTTTATTTTCCAGAATTTTGGTAGAAACTTTGTTCGATTTTATATTGACTTCCTTGCGGGATGTGGTATACTTAAATAAAAACAAATGTTCGATAAAAAGGAGGAAGTCACAGTGACGCCCATGGAAAAACTGGAGATTCTTACAGATGCAGCGAAATATGATGCTGCTTGTACTTCCAGTGGAATCGACCGGAAAAGCGGCCCGGGAGGTATTGGAAATTCTACAGCCTGTGGTATCTGCCACAGCTTTGCAGCAGATGGCAGATGCATCTCCCTTTTGAAGGTGTTGTTTTCCAATGCCTGTATCTATGACTGTGAATACTGCCTAAACCGGCGTTCTAACCAGACCCGTAGAGCCTCCTTTACGCCTCGAGAGCTGGCAGAACTGACGATCGGGTTTTACCGGCGCAATTATATTGAAGGGTTGTTTCTCAGTTCGGGAGTCATCAAAAATCCCGACTATACCTGCGAGCAGCTTATTGAGACTCTGCGTATTCTCCGGGAAGAATACCGCTTTGGAGGATATATCCATGCCAAGGCGATTCCTGGGGCGGACCCGCTGCTTCTTTCCCGGCTTGGTACCTTGGCGGACCGAATGAGTGTGAATATCGAGTTGCCCAGCGAAGCCAGCCTCCACCGGCTGGCCCCGGAAAAATCACGTGATTCTATCCTGCGGCCTATGGGCCTTATCTCCGGGAAGATTCGGGAAAATAGCACCGAGCTGGTACGCTACCGCCATGCACCCAGGTTTTCCCCAGCAGGCCAGAGCACCCAGATGATAATCGGTGCCACCCCGGAGACAGATTGGCAGATTTTACGGCTGACAGAAAGCCTGTATCAAAAATACAGCCTGAAGCGTGTATTCTTTTCCGCTTATGTGCCGGTAAATTCTACAGCGCTGCTGCCTCCCTCCAACACAAAGCCGCCTCTTTTGCGGGAACACCGATTGTATCAAGCAGATTGGCTTTTGCGATTTTACGGCTTTTCTGCAAGGGAACTGTTGGATGAGGAGCATCCAGATTTTAATCCCCTCATCGATCCTAAATGCAACTGGGCCATCCACCACATGGAGCAGTTCCCGGTAGAGATCAATCGGGCGGAATATGAGATGCTTTTGCGAGTGCCAGGCATCGGTGTAAAGAGTGCACGGGCCATCCTTACAGCGCGTCGCTCTACTGCTCTTGATTTTGGGGATTTGAAAAAGTTGGGAGTGGTACTCAAACGGGCACAGTATTTTATCACCTGTCGAGGGAAGGCCCTGCGGGGATTATATGTAACGCCGGATACCGCCCTGCGCAATCTGATTACTGAACAAGGGCGGGCCTTGCTGCCTGGGGAACAGATGGAGCAGCTTTCCTTTTTTGACACGCCTTCCCTGTTGGATGCCAAAAAAGCAGCTACCCTTCTTCCTGCATAGCAGCCAGAAGCGTGAAAGGGGATGTACGATGGAAAAAAAGAACCTTGCCTACCGATGCGACGGCAGCTTTCACGGAATCTTATGCTGTGTATATGAGATCTACACGAAAAAGGAATTTCCGGCTTGCATCCTGACGCCGGAAAGCCCCGCAACTCTCTACCCGGAAAAGTGGATCGAAACCGACAAGGCCCATGGGGAACGGGTATGGCGCTCTCTGCCTCAAAAACTGGGCCGCCAGGGGGCTCGAATGGTACGGGACGGGTACTGGACCTGTGTTCCGGAAAAAGAGCTGTTGCTGTGCCGCTTTATTGTAAAAGGATATCGCTACGGCCCTCAGATCTCCGAAATGTTAGCAGATGATACGGTAAATGCCCTGCGGCAGGCGTTAAAGCATTTATACAATGAAGCCCATCTGTTTTGCGGGTTTGCCAGATTTTCCGTTCAGGGCCAAGTGATGACCGGTGTAATTACCCCCAAGAACCGGGTATTGCCTTTAGTGAAAGAGCACTTTTGCTCCCGTTATCCAGAGGAATACTTCCTTTTATATGACAAGACACATCGGGAAGCGTTGATGCATCAGCCAGGAAGAGGGGAGATCATCCCCATGGAGGAGTTCATCCCTAATGCCCCTGATGAAGTAGAAAGAAATTTCCGGCGGTTATGGAAAAAGTTTTATGATACCGTGGCCATTCGAGAACGGGAGAATCCCCGATGCCGTATGACCCATATGCCCAAGCGGTATTGGGGAGATATGACCGAATTTCAGGAAGAAGAAACGCTTGTTTCCCCCTCGCTTCCTCCAAAAGAAGGGGCAAATGCTTTGCCGGGGGCAGCTCGATAATTGTGTAGTAAAATTTGTGCGTTTCGCCAAAAGTATAAAAAGCGGTTATAAAGTCAGTTGAAATATACAACTTTTAAGTTTAGCATCAAGGAAATTCAGCGAACCCGCTCTTTAGGAGCCAAATAATTTTTTGCATTTTACCACAAAATACGGTATAATATAGCAAATGTGGCTTAAAAGAGCCGCAGGAATAACAGAGTGACCTCTATTGAAAAAACGGCAGGAGGGTTTTTGTTGAGCGAACAAAACTATGTCATTGTCACCGATGTTACCGCGGATTTCCCGCTGGAGTTGGCCCAAAAACTGAACATCGATATCATCCCCATGGAGTTTATGATTGATGGCGTTTCCTATCACCACTATTATGATGCCCGGGAAATGTCCATGAAAGAGTTTTATCAGCTGGAAAAGCAGGGGAAAATGCCCACTACTACCCAGATCAATCAGGAGACCTACCGTAAGACCTTTACTCCTATTCTCAAGGAAGGAAAGGACATCCTGTATATCTGTTTTTCTTCCGGTTTAAGCAGTACCTGGCAGGGTTCCTGTCTAGCTGCCCGTGAGCTAGAGGAGAAATATCCCGGCCGGCGGATCATTAGTGTGGATTCTCGGTGTGCCAGTGGTGGAGAAGGACTGTTGGTTCTCTATGCAGTGCGCATGCGGGAAGCAGGCGCTTCTATGGAGGAAGTCGTCAGCTGGATCGAAGAAAACCGGGATCGGGTGTGCCATTGGGTGTTGGTAGATGACCTGAAGCACCTGCACCGCGGTGGACGTCTGCCGGCTGTAGCAGCTGTAGCCGGGATGGCCCTGGGTATCAAGCCCATGATCCGCGTTACCGAAGAGGGAAAGCTGGAGCCTATCGGTAAAGTACGGGGCAGGAAAAAGGGTGTAGAGACCTTAATGAATAAGATCAAAGAAACCTGCGTGGACCCGGAAAACAGCATTATTTGGGTAGTCCACACCGACTGTGAGGACGAGGCAAAGGAGTTCTGCCGTAATGTGGAAAACACCTACCATCCCAAAGAGATGTATCTCTCTGAAATTGGTCCCATCATCGGCGCACATACCGGCCCCAATGTATTGGCAGTGGTATTTTTAGGTACCCATAAGTAAAATCGTGTTTGACACGGTACAGCTCCCAGCCTGCCTTCCGTTAACTGGGATCGCATCCATCCCAATGTGGCAGGACATTGTATCATTGTCTGTGCTCTCCTGAATGGGATGGGATTTTAATGGCGGTAAGGAAAATAACAGCCTTACAAATCGGTAAGATTTTACCGGGAAATGTAAGCCAGATCAATGGCATACGTTTCCCGGTTTTTGTTATACTGACTGTGACGAAACAAAGGAGGTCTTTTTCATGTCTATTTTGGAAGTCAATCATCTGAAAAAGGTATATACCACTCGTTTTGGGGGCAGTCATGTGCAGGCTCTTACAGATGTAAACTTTTCAGTGGAACAAGGGGAATTTGTGGCCATCATGGGAGAATCCGGTAGTGGTAAAACCACGCTGCTGAATATTCTTGCCACGTTGGACCGTCCCACCAGCGGTGAGGTGCTGTTGGCAGGAAAAAATGTGCTCTCTATCCGGGAGCGGGAGTTGGCTGCTTTCCGCCGGGATAATCTGGGTTTTGTATTTCAGGATTTTAATTTGTTGGACACTTTTTCCATCCAAGACAATATTTTTCTGCCTCTGGTGCTTTCCGGAAAAAAATACCCGGAAATGAAGCAAAAGCTGGGCCCCATTGCCGCTCGACTGGAGATCACTTCTCTACTGAAAAAATTTCCTTATGAGGTTTCCGGCGGCCAGAAACAGCGCACTGCCGTGGCTCGTGCCCTCATTACAGAGCCGCAGTTGATTTTGGCTGATGAGCCTACTGGCGCGCTGGATTCCCGTTCTGCCGATAGCCTGCTCCGGCTGTTTGAAGAGATCAACCGGGGTGGTCAAACCATCCTAATGGTAACCCATAGTATCAAAGCTGCCAGTAGTGCGGGTAGGGTGCTGTTTATTAAGGACGGCGAAGTATTCCACCAGATCTACCGGGGGGGACGCACACAAGAGGAATTGTACCAGCAGATTTCCGATACCCTGACTCTGATTGCTACCGGAGCAGCTGTTGCCTCTGCCGCCAACTACCTCCATGTTGAAGGTGGTGCCCGTCATGAGTAAGTTCTTCTATGCAAAGCTGGCGGCTATCAATATCCGAAAAAACGCCAGAATCTATCTTCCTTATTTGCTGACCTGTATTTTTACAGTGGCAGCCTATTATATGATGGGAGCGCTTTCTGTCAACCCTGGGATCGATGATCTGGAAATAGGCAGCGGCTCCCTGCGAGTCACATTGGGGCTGGGGGTATGGGTCGTATCCCTGTTTGCTTGTATCTTTATTTTTTATACCAACAGCTTTTTGATGAAGCGGAGAAAAAAGGAGATAGGCCTTTATAATGTGCTGGGGATGGGAAAGGGGCATCTTTCCCGTATGATCTTTTATGAGACCGTGTATCTGGCAGTTATAAGCCTGGTGGTAGGTTTGGGCCTGGGAATTCTGCTGGATAAAGCAGCGTTCCTGACATTAGCGAACCTCATGCAAGCAGAGGTGCCTTTAGGATTCTATGTTTCTATTGGTGCGATGCGCAGCGCTGTCATTCTTTTTGGGGTGCTTTTCTTCCTAATTTTCCTCAACAGCCTGCGCCAAATCCATCTCACCAACCCTATTGAACTGCTTCGAGGCGGGCAACTGGGGGAAAAGGAACCCAAAGCAAGGTGGCTGTTGGCCCTTATTGGCGCGGCAATGCTGGGGGGAGGGTATTGGATTGCTGTGACCATCACCAATCCGGTGCAAGCTCTTACCCTGTTTTTTGTTGCTGTAATCCTGGTGATTCTGGGCACCTACTGCCTGTTTACTGCGGGCAGTATTGCAATTTTAAAACTCCTGCGGAAAAATCGCAGCTTTTATTATAAGGCCAACCATTTCATTGCGATTTCCGGTATGATCTACCGTATGAAGCAGAATGCAGTAGGATTGGCTAATATTTGTGTGCTCTCCACTATGGTGCTGGTAATGGTATCCTCTACCTTTTCCATGTATATCGGTATGGAGGATATGATGGAAAAGACATATCCCCGGGATATGGAGTTCCTGTTTCAGGGGGACAGTGAGGACGTAACTGAAATTTTTGAAGGTAAGTTGGAAGAGATATTGGAGCAGGAAAATGCAGAAATTGAAAATGTGCTTTCCTACACCTATTTGAATACCAGTGCACAGAAAGTCAATGATCGATATATTATTGATCCATCCAACCAGGATAACGGGATGGCTGTGGCAGAGTATTGCACTATTACCGTTGTCACCTTGGAGGAATACAATCGAATTATGGGGACTCAAAAGTCTCTGGAAGAAGGAGAGATCCTTCTCTACTATCCCGAAGAAAAGAATCTGGATTCTGTATTCCCATTGGGGGAAGAGGACTGGAAGGTGCGGGAACAGATAACGGAATTTCCCGATAATATGCAGGCCAATGTGATGATGACTACCCATATTGGAGTGGTTGTCAAAGACAAAGAGACTCTTTTACACATCGATCAAATGCGGAAATGGCCGGGAACTGAAGATGAAACAACGACGGAACTGGAATCCTGCTATTCTTTTGATCTAAAAGATCATGATCCCCAGTTGGAGGAAAGAATTTCTGACAAGGTAACGTATTTCTTTAGCTCACTCTATCAGGAAGTTGCGGAAAATGGCGGACGGTTAGATATGATCCGTTATTATCAAAAGTCTCAGGAAGAGGCGCTCGTGATGGGATTGGTAGGGGGGCTGCTATTTGTGGGAGTATTCCTTGGAGCACTGTTTATTATGGCTACCATTTTGATTATCTACTACAAACAGATTTCTGAGGGGTACGATGATAAAGACCGGTTCACCATTATGGAAAAGGTGGGAATGGATAAAAGAGAGATACGACGTACCATCCGTTCGCAGGTGCTTACTGTGTTTTTCCTGCCCCTCATTATGGCGGGTATACACACCGCATTTGCATTTCCCATGATTAGCCGGATCTTACAGATACTGGCACTGCAAAATGTAGGGCTGTATATCCTCTGTACGGTTATCAGTTATCTGGCATTTGTTGTACTTTACAGTGTGATCTATATGCTGACCGCTCGAACCTATTATAAGATCGTGAGCTAAATGTAAAAAGCACAAAAAACAACCCGCCGACTGTTTTTACAGCCGGCGGGTTGTTTTAAGCTTTAATTATTTGTCTGATCCTGATTTAGTTTCTGCAGCGACGGTGGAACAGATAGGCACCGGCAGCCGCGATAGACATCATTGCGGCGATCAGGAACAGGGGGAAGGAAATGTCGGAAGTAGCGGGAGAATCAGCTTCAGGCTTGGAACTCTCGGGCTTAGAGGTTTCAGGCTTGGAAGAATCATTATCCGAAGAAGAGCCGCCCTGAGAAGGATCGTTTCCTTCAGAAGAGTTGTTGTCGTCCTCATCCTTCAGAGACAGATTTTCGATTGCGTCACGCAGCTTCATCTCTGCATTATCTACCACAGACTGGTCGTCCTCACTCAGAGTCATATCATCCATTACCAGGTTGGCAGCGTTGAGAGCAGCTCTGAATACAGCCACGCTTTCCTCTGTGTACTTGCTCAGGTCAATGGCTTCCGCCTTCTTGATCAGTTCTTCCAGGTTAGCTTTGTTGGCCTTATAACGCTGGGCCAGGATTGCATTCAGCAGGTCATCAGCCACAGGCTTGATATCCTCGTCCAATGCGTCTCCATTGTCCATCATTTTCTGAGCGGCATCCAGTGCATCCACCAGTTGCTGCCAGTTGTCCTGTACATACTTGTCTTGATTCGGGATCATTGCCTCTGCTTTCACAATCAGCTGCTCTAGCATCGTCTTGTCGCCCTGGACAATGCCCAGGCGCCAGATGCCTTCCAGCAGGTTGTCCCAAGCGGTATTTACTTCTTCCTGAGATGCGGCTGCATTATTCAGAACAGCCTCAGCTTCTGCCAGCACCTTCTCAAAGTATGCCTTTGCACTGTCAGTCACGCCTTCGGTGCTCAGTTCCTTTGCATAGTCATAGGTCTTCTGCAGCAGAGTCATGTTTGCGCGGTCAACGATGACCTTTGCGGTACCGAAGCAATCCGGATTCTCCACGGAAGTGGCGGTTACGGTCATTTCGGTTGCGGTTTCA
>CALWVH010000059.1 GCA_944384915.1 uncultured Clostridia bacterium
CAAATGCGTTTGCCCGCTTTCGGCGCCTTGGGCAGCATCAAACGGGCGGGCTGCTCCCGCAGGGAACTCCAGCAGGCCGAGAAAGTGGCCCCCAGCGTACACGCTAACAGCACCCCTGCAGCAATCAGGGCATAGTTTATCCGATAGGGCGGAATCATATCTGGCCCAGCGTAAACAATACGATAGGCATCCCATACCACCCAGGGAAGCAATTTAAATCCAATAATAGGCCCGATGATGCACCCGGCCAGGGTGGCCGCCCCTGCATAGAACAGATATTTAAAAGCGATCCGTCCCTTTGTATAGCCCAACGCTTTATAGGTGCCGATGATGACCCGCTCTTCCTCTACCATGCGGGTCATAGTGGTCAGGGCCACCAGAGCAGCCACCAGGAAGAAAATCACCGGGAACACTGTAGAGAGGGCGTCCATGCGGTTGGCGTCATTTTTAAAGCTCACATATCCCGCATTGGCCCCCCGGTCCAGCACATACCACTCTGCGTCTTCGATATCCTCAATTTCCTGCCGGGCATCGTCCAACTCCTGTTGCGCGTCTGCCAGCTGCTGTTCTGCGTCGGCCTTTTGGCTTTCATATTCCGCCCGGCCCTGTTCCAGTTCCTCCTGTCCGTCTTCCAGCTCTTGCCGGGAGTCGTCCAGGGTTTGCTGGTTTTCTTCCAGTTCTGCCAGGCCGCTATTGATTTCCTGCTGCCCCTCTTCCAGCGTGGCCCGATTTTCATCAATTTCTGCTTGTCCAGCTTCCAGTTCGGCTGCCGCCGCATCTAATTGGGATTGCCCCTCTTCCAGCTGGGCATTGACCTGCGCCTCTTCTTCTGCAAGCTGCTGTTCGCCAGCCTCCAAAGCGGCTTCCCCTTGCAGGAGAGTCTGCTCTTCTTCCTGCACCTGGGCGCTTGCCTGCTCCCAGGCCTGCTGGGCAATCTGAATCTGCTGTCTCAGGGCCTCAGCCTCTTCTGTCATGCCGGCCTGTTCCAGTTGCTTCAGCTGCTCTTCCATGGCGGTAATTTGATTGGCTGTCTCCTCCAACTGGGCTTTGGCGGCTTCTAATTGGGTGCGTCCCTCTTCCAACTGGGCGCGGCGGTCGTCCAGCTCCTGGTGAGCCTGAGCAAAACCTTCTTGCGCTTCCTGCTTTTGTCTCTCAAAGGCTTCCAGCTGGGATTGATATTCCGCACGGCCCTGATCCAACTCTTCCTGGGCGGCTTCCAGCTCTGCCAGGCCGTCATTGATCTGCTGCTGGCTTTCTTCCAACTGGGCGCGGCCCTCTTCTAAGGCCTGCTGGCCGGATTCCAGTTCCGCTAAGCCGTCGTCAATCTGTTTCTGGGAGTCCTCCAGCTTTTGGGCGGCTTCCTGGAGTTCCTCCTCTGCCTGGGCCCGCTGGTCATCCAGCTCCTCTTGGCCATCTTCCACTTCGGTTAGGGCGTCGGCTTTTACCTCCTCTGTGCGCAGGACGGCCCGCTCTTCCCCTACGGTCTCCAAACGGTCCTGGACCTCATCTACCAAGGCTTCATAGTCCTTTCCAAAGGAATTCAGCTCTTTAGCGTCATTCACGGAGAGGAACAGCGATGTGTAGGCTTCCTGGTCAAAGGCGGTTTCTGGTACATAGGCATAGAGATCCAACTGACCGTTACCGATGGCTGTAGAACCAATGGTGAAGGAGAGGTAATAGGAGGTTTTCACCAAGCCTACCACCGTGAGCTCCTTTTCTTTCAGCCCATCCTCTGTCACGGTGATAGTCTGCCCCAGAATGGAGGCGGCATCGTCCCCCTCCCGCAGGCCCAGCACACATTCATCGTTGCTTTGGGGCCAACGGCCTTCTATCAGCACCGGCCGGTTCAGATAGCTGCTGTTTTCCTCCGAAAGGTCCTCCGGCAGGCTGTGAAAACGAGCGGTGAGCTCCTCTTCCCCAAAAACGACAGAAGAGTCCAACTGATAACCAGGCATAACCCCTTCCACGCCGTCAATTTCCGCGACAGCGGCGGCATCTTCTTCTGTGAGCCCCAGGGTAGACGCTATCTGAATATCCATCATATAGGTCTCGTCGTAATAGCTGTCTACGGTGTCCCGCATATCCGGGCCGCAGGAAAGCAAGCCGCAAAAGAACCCCGCCCCCAAAGCCACAATGCCAAAAATAGCGAAAAAGCGGCTCTTGGAGCGCCCTACCGAGCGGAGCACATCCCGGGCAGCAGCAGAAAGCCCACGTTTTTTTTGCTTGTTTCTCGCCATTACCACTCAATCCTTTCTGCCGGGAGGGGATTTTCATTCCGAACCATTTCGGTTACCCGCCCGCTTTTAATGCGGATAACCCGATCCGCCATAGCGGTAAAGGCCTGATTATGGGTAATGACGATGACGGTCTTCCCCGTCTCCCGGCAGGTGTCCTGGAGCAGCTTGAGGATATTTTTTCCGGTGACATAATCCAGCGCGCCGGTGGGCTCGTCGCACAAAAGGAGTTTGGGATTCTTCGCCAGCGCCCGGGCAATGGCTACCCGCTGCTGTTCGCCGCCGGAAAGCTGAGAAGGAAAGTTCTGCATCCGATCCTGAAGGCCTACCAATCGCAGGCCCTCCTACGCGTCCATCGGGACCCGACAAAGCACAGAAGCCAGCTCCACGTTTTCCAGTGCCGTCAAGTTCTGTACCAGATTATAAAACTGGAAAACAAACCCCACGTCATACCGCCGGTATTCTGTGAGCTGTTTCGGCGTGTAGGCACTGACTTCCCTGCCATCCAGTAAAATCTTTCCCCCAGAGCAGGTGTCGATGCCTCCCAAAATATTGAGCACGGTGGTTTTGCCCGCGCCGCTTGGGCCCACAATGACAGCAAACTCCCCTTGTTCTACCGAAAAATCCACTCCGTCAGCGGCTGCGATCTTTTGTCCGCCCATCTCGTAATATTTGGTCACGCCATGAAACTCCACAAACGCCATATCCGTGTCCTCCGCCCTATCAAAATCCAATACCATGTTTTAATTTTCAGTATACCGCGTCTTTGTGAATAAATCTATGGTATTTTCCGAGTTTCTTATAAAAATTCGTTTGCGTCTGTACAGGGAAACAATAGTTGTGCGACAGCGTACTGAGTTGTAAGATATCATCTTTTTCAGAAAAAAATTTAAAAAAACTATTGCTTTTTCTGAATACCCATGTTATAATGGAGACGAAGAAAAAGCGAATCGGCCGAATCGCAGAAACGAGACGCAATGACAGAAGGGGGAATTTTTGTGGCATACAATATGAACCCTATGAGGTATAAGAACGGTGACTGAGAAAGCATGCATCGATTCCTTTGCAATTGCTTTTAGAACTACCTCATTCAGAAGATTGGTTGAATCACCCTTTTTGTAAGTAACTCAGAATAAAGTAACGATTTTTCAGAGAGAGTATAAAGACCGAATTTTTTATATCTCCTTTTTCAGCAAACGACCTTGCTCCGCCAAGCAAGGTCGTTTGTTTTGTGGATTTAATCGCTAATCTTGTTTATAATCCTCGATTCTGTTATGATAAGAACAGATGGATTTACAGCAAGGAGAGAATTCCATGGTTCAAATAAAAAAGAAATTGGGAGCGTGGCTGCCTTTCGCTAGCGCTGCCCTTTTTTTACTCCTGATGTTCGCTGCCGCTGATAGTGCGGAGGAACCGGAAATCATCTTCCCCGAGATGGCAGCCTTGGTTATCGGCGCATGGATTGCCAAGTCTCAGCCCTGGCAGGTCAACCGCCCACGAATGGTGATCCTGCTGTCCTTGTCGGCTTTGGCAGGGCTTCTGTTTTCCCGATACCTTCCGGAAGTCTTTTTGCTCCAGTCTTCTATTGCTTTCCTTTTCGCTCTGGGGCTGCTCTTTTTCTCTAAAACCACTTTTTTCCCCTTGCTATCCGCCTGCGTGCTGCCGGTGCTTCTCCATACGAAGAGCTTTATCTACCCCGTCTCCGTTTTCATCATGGTTACGCTGACGGCGGTCATTCAATGGGGCCTGGAGCGTGCTGGCCTGCGTATGGCCAAAGAATATACCCCTGTCCCCTATCATTGGAGCGCCTTCCTGCAAAGGCTCCCTTTTCTGTTGGTAGTTTTTCTGCTCCCTGCCATTGCTGCGCAATACACGAAGCTCCCTTTTCTCATCGCACCGCCTCTTCTGGTATTGCTCTTGGAAGCGTCTTCCCGGGACAGCCGTCTCCGACAGACGCCATTCCGAGTGATTCTTATGGTGCTCGCAGTCTCCGTATTAGGGACAGCGGGCCGGCTGTTCCTTCTGGATTTTCTGGGGTGGAGCTTGACACTGGCCGGAGGCGTGGTAATCCTGGCAATGCTGTCTCTTTTATACGGAAGCGGCTTGCTGATCCCACCGGTAGGCGCTTTAGGTCTTCTCCCCTTTCTTATTCCTTCTCAGGGCGCAATCTTTTACCCCCTCTGCACTACCATAACAGCAGCTTTCTTTTTAACGGCGGCCTGCAAACTCCCTTTGGCCTTGACAGAACCACCTCTATTTTGCCGCAAAAATAAAAAGTGCCAGTAAACTCCTACTTGGATTTTACTGGCATTTTATAAAAAAGCAGCTCCCGGCAAAAATTCTGCCGGGAGTATTTAATTGGATTCAGAAGGATTTTTATTTTGATTCTTCCCTTGCTGCGAAAAAAAAGCTCTCCAAAGCGGGCCGTTCCAAGGACCCTACGGGGAAGTTCTCTCCAACCCGAGAAATCGTGGAATGCAAAACGATTTCTTGGTTCTGATGCAAGTCGTAAAACCGCCGGATACTCCGGTCAATTTCTACACAATCCTGCCAGCTGGAATCAATGAGCAACACCAGATAGATGCTGGTTCCATAGCGGGTATAGGTATCGCTCCGGCGAAGATTCAGCTGAAGGCCCCGCCGCAACAGTTCCGCTGCTTGTTCGATTTCCACGGAATCTTTAGAAAGAGGCTGACCTTCGCCGCTTTCGGAAAAACGATAAACAACCAAGTGGCTCAGCTTCGTGCGATAGGGCATGACCCGACAGCTAATACGGTATAAATCCGTAAAGCTGGCATAACTGCAATAATAAGGGCTTTCATCCACTACCGGTTCCTGGAGGGAATCAAAAACCCCCTCTATATAGGGCCTGTCCTGTTTTTCCAGCTCCTCCAGTTGATGAAGAAGCTCCTCCAAACGACCGCTGGAATCCGTATTGAGTTCATCCGAAAGAATGCGCAGGGCCTGCCGGTACAAATCACGGGCAGCCGGAAGCTGCTTCAGCTCTATGAGACACTTCATACAGATACAGTACCAATCTTCCTGTGGATACCGCGCTGCGGCGCGGCCGGCAATCAGTAAAAGTTGTCTCCACTCGTTTTGGGCTGATAACATCTGATACAGCCGATGCAGACAGTCAAAATAACGTTCCCGGAAAAAAGACGCAACGGTCCCCACCCACGGAAGGTCATTTAAATGCGGCAGGAATTCGCCCTCGTAAAGGGATTCCGCCCGCAAAAGCGTATCGGGAGAAGAAATCCCTGGCTCCGTACAGGCGGCAAACTCCCGGATGTCCATCCACATGGGAACCCCAACCTTCAGATAATACCCGCCGCTACAGTATTGTACCTGAAAGCTTTCTCCAAGAATACTATTCTTCAAAGTTTTGCGCAGATGACTGATGGTCACCTTTAAATTGTTGGCCGGATCGGCTATGGACTCTTCTCCAAACAGCTCTTCCATCAGCATCTCTGAGGTAGCGCCGTTTTCTCCCATATACAGCAGAATTTGAAGGATCTGCATCACCTTGGTGCGGTTCGTTCGCTCTAAATGGACCAGCTCACCCTTCCAACGAATGGAAAAACCACCCAACATCCGCACCTGCACAATCCCGTCATCAGGATTCAGAACAGCGTTCTGCTGAACACTTTCCATTGTATTTACTCCCCTTGCTTCTCAAAATATGAAAGCACTGCTTTTTTGTCAAAAAGAATTATTTTTTATAGAAAAATTTTATGGTCATCCTTTATTTTAAAAAGGTAACTCTATCATATTATGAATCATATGAATTGTCAATATACTACAGCCAAGGGGAAGCGACTAAAATTGTTAAATTTCTATTTCGGACAGTATTAGCGCAATTTTTCGGCCCGGCGAGCACACAAAATCCGCCGCACACTATCCCGGGCCGTACACGTGCTCAGGGTCATCACGGTATCACCAGGCTGAACCTCTGTACCCGTATCGTACAGCGTATAGCTTGCCAAGGTTTGTAAAAACTCATCGTATATTGTCCCTTGCGTATAACCAAACGTATATACTACATCATCTTTTGGCACCTGGGCGGCCGTAAAAACGTCATATCGCCACACAGCTTCCGGCGTGTAGATACGAAAATAAGCGCCGTTCTCCTGACAGAAGCTTTCCTCCATATAGCGGTTCAGCAGGCCAAACATACTTCCGTCCGCCATATTGTGCCCGTAGACTACGGTATACAGGTCGTCAATGCTCTCATTTTCCGCCGCAAGGAAAAGACTGCCGGATGCATTATACTGGCCGTTCCACAGGTGGTGGAGGTAATAGTCGTTGTTATCCGTGTGCATAATGGGGTAGCTCAACCCAAGGGCCGGAAATTCCAGCCAGGCTACCACCTCCGGATTTTGGGCCTGGAGGCTCTCAAAATCAATTTCCAAAAGCGGCGGCTCCGACTCCCCTTCCTCCTGGGACGCCTCCGGAGAGGGCACAGCGGTGGTCATTTCCGCGCTGAGATTGGCGTAGGTGTCCGAGCCCTGCTTATACTCCAACAGGCGCAGCACCATAAACACTGCCGCTACCAGCACCACTGCCAGGATTACGCCCCGGATGATACGCACCGGCAAACTGCGTTTTGCTTTCTCTTTTTTGGCCATGGCCATCGCCTCCTTTTTCTTTTCCAGCCTTTTCTCTATCCTATTTTTCCTTTTCCATCCTCAGCGGTTTCGATTTCCCCTACCGGGGAAACGAAGAGAAACTGCATTAGGAACAGAGGTTAAGGATTCTCCGCTGCCGCTCCGGTCGGCGCCTTGGTTGTGTGCCACCGGCACACGGCGCCCCTTTTTTCTTGCAAAAGGGGACCTCTTGGGAAATATCCCACAGGGATATTTCCCAATTCACCTCCGAAAATGCGCCCTACGGAAAGGGGTATTTCGCCCATTGCGATGGGCGACCAAAGGCGCTGCCTTTGGAATCCGCCGGGCAGTGCCCGGTTTCCAATCCGCGTTTATGGTGAGTGTAAACAAGTGGCCGTTGTCCACGCGTAAAGAAACGCATCCATGTACGACCCAACTTTCACTCTCAGGCAGCCCCTCAATAAATATAGACTTGTTTTCTACTGTGCGTTGCGCGTAGGTAAAGTCCGCTGTTTGCGCTTGCC
Organism: uncultured Clostridia bacterium; assembly: GCA_944384915.1. Lineage (GTDB taxonomy): Bacteria > Bacillota > Clostridia > Oscillospirales > Acutalibacteraceae > Heritagella_A. The sequence continues at coordinate 7,366 of CALWVH010000059.1, forward strand.
ACAAACGAGAATTGGCAGCGCATACTATGCGCAGGTAAATATTTCCCCGTATTGCTTTTACCCTACTGTTATGGTATGCTTAGACCATCCGGTTCCATATAACACAAACAGGCCGCTGGCAATCAGCGACCCGCCTGCAATTATGAAATTTACATTAAAAATTTTGAAAAACAGCTTATGCTTCCTGCTCCTTCTTTCTGCGGCCAAGCACAAAGAACAGAACCAGGCCCACTACGATGACGCCTGCGCAGATGAACACGATATAATCGTCGCCCGTCTGGACATCGTCACCGCCCTGGCCTCCCTGGCCGGGCACATCACTCACGCGGAACCGGAACTCCACGCGGCCCAAGCTGGAAATATAAGCGTTGTCGGTCTGCTCTGCATCGGGCTGGATGGACAGCACCACATCGGCGGTCTCGCCGGGCTTCAGAGTGGCTACCAGGGGATACTCCGGAAGGGTTTTATTCAGCTCTTCCAGGCCCGTAGTGCCCTCACCGCCTACGATTTCACCGGTGACGGTATCCGTCTCCGCATCATAGCCCACCAGGACGTTGTCGCCTACTGTGAGGCTCACCCGGTAGCTGGTATCCTTGACATTATCAACGCCCAGAAGGGTGCTGATAACCTCGGTATCCATGTAGAAATTAGCCTCTTTGCTGCCAGTGTTTTTCAGCTCAATAGCTCCCTCGTAGGGAACGCCGGGAAGCATATTGTCAAAGCCGGTCATTACGCCGCCATTGACATAGCTGATAGAAGTGCCATCATACTCTACAGTATCGGAAGGCTCGACTGCACCGGCGGTGATCCCCATAACCAGGGTCATGGCCAGGGCCAGCACCATGGAAAAAATACGTTTTGCCATTGTTCCTTACCTGCCTTTCCGTTACTGCTGGATGGAAGCGATGCTGCCGTCCTCATTGAGCACGGCCTCTACGCCCCATTCATACGCAATGCCATTGGCGTTGAGCTCGTTATACTGGCTGCCTGCAAACTGCACGCCTTCGGCCACTGCTTCCAGCACAATCTGCTTGTCGGTATAGCTGTTGTCCAAATCCGTGCTAAAAGAAAGGGTTTGCAGCAGCTCCTGGGTAGACTGGCCCGGGGCTACAGGTTCCTTGCAATAGAACACCGCGCCATCATCGGTAGAGGTCTCGCCCGTGCTGATCCAGTCTTCGTTATTGGCGGCCAGGCCAATGGCGGCAGGGTCCAGTTCCTCCAGACGCTGGCCATTCAGGTCGGCCCAATATGCTTTTACGGTCACGCGGATATAAGCGTCCGCGGTACCGGTATTGTCAACATTATAGATTCCAGGATTCCCCTGAGAATCTTTCAGTTCAATGGTATCCCCGGGCATTACCCCAGAGGTATCCACTGTGACCGGAACCGTCTCGCTAGTTTCCTGACGATCGCTCCATTCAATTGAAAATGCAGCGGCTTCCAAATCGGCCACCACGGGTTTTTCGCTGCTCGCCTGCCCGGCGCCCAGCGCACTGCCTACCACCGTAGCCATAACCAGAACGGCCGCCGCGCCCATAAGCAAAAATCTCTTATTCACTTGAAACTCTCCTTCTTTATCTTGTCTGCAAGTGTCCATAGAATAAATGCCATGGCAAATATTGCTATGCAAACCGCGATTCCGCCGCCTGAGTGCAA
>CALWVH010000060.1 GCA_944384915.1 uncultured Clostridia bacterium
CGTAGCGGTTGGTATCAACCTTATTGGATGATTTCAGACTCATGTTTATCTTCCTCCTGCAAAATTTGCAAATTATCTTGGTTATTATAGCACAGGCTTTCGGAATATTCCAGACAAAACCTGAAATAATTTTTAAAAATTCCTGAATTTTGGGCTTTTTCGGGGAAAAATCCTCTAAAAGAACCAGTAAATGTATGGTTCCTACATTCGCGATAAAGAAAATTTTATTTTCAACGGACTAAAGTGGGGATAAATTTTACGTAGTCTGCAGAGATCAGGTGCATTTTTACGCCTCGGTATTCCCCTACCGGCGCTTTTTTGGCAGCCTGGGTTCCATGGACATGACCATAATAGCAGTCCTTGATTCCTCTCTCCACCAGAATATCCAAAATCCCCCGGCACTCCATATTATCATATACTGGCGGATAATGAAGAAACACCACTGGACGCAAGCCTTGCTTTTCTGCTTCATCCAAAGAAGCATTGAGCCGTCCAGCCTCCCTGGCAACGATTTTACGATCCTGATCGGTTTCAGAATTATAAAGCCATCCACGGGTGCCACAAACAGAAATCTCCCCCACCGGATATGCACTGTTATGGATCATTGATAGATCGTCAAACCCACATTCCTGCCAGAATTTTTCAATTTTGGCCCGGGTTGTCCACCAATAATCGTGGTTGCCCTTTAAAATCAGCTTTTTCCCGGGAAGGGCATGAAGATATTCAAAATCCTGTCTAGCATCCTCCAGCTTCATAGCCCAGGAGATATCACCGGCCAGTACCACCGTATCTTCCGGAGAAACAATGGCTTTCCAATTTTCAGCCAACCTCTCGGTATACCGATTCCAACCAGAAAAGATCTCCATGGACTTATCCGCGTTAAAGGAAAGGTGCAGATCGGCAATACAAAACAACGACATTACGCAAGACCTGCCAAGCGCAGCACAGCCTGCCGCATATCCGCTACTGAGGAGACATCCTCAAAACGGACAGCTTTTCCGGTAAGAGCACGGATGGGTTCCGGCACTTCTACACCGGTAAGGGCGGAAAGCTGGTAGACCTGCTCAAATTCATCGTTGACGCCATCTTGGGCATACAAATCGCTGCCCAGCGCCTGAAGCACACTGGCCGCAAACTTATAGGGGCTGGCAGTAGATACCACCACGGTGGGGGTAGCTTTGTCCCCGGTTTCAGCCACATACTCATGATATACGGCAAAGGCCACAGCAGAATGAGTATCGCACAGATAATTTTCTGTATCCTTCATTTTGCGGATGGTCTGGCAAGTAACGGCATCGTCACAGAAACCTGCATAGAATACCGACTGAATCCGGGCCAAAGTCTCCGCATCCACCGTATAGGAGCCGGTCTCGTTCAGCTGGCGCATCCAGCCCGCCACTTTTTCCGCATCGTTCCCGGTCATATCAAAGAGCAGGCGCTCCAAGTTGCTGGACACCAGAATATCCATGGAAGGGGAAATGGTGGTGTGGAAGGGACGGCAGCGGTTATAGGTACCAGTGCGGATGAAATCGGTAAGGACGTTGTTTTCATTGGAAGCGCAGATCAGTTTATTTACCGGCAGGCCCATTTTCATAGCATAATAGGCAGCCAGAATATTACCAAAGTTGCCGGTAGGCACTACAAAATTGACCTTCTCCCCCTCATAATCGATCTCGCCGCTGTTCATCAGCTGGCAATAGGCGGAGAAATAATAGACGATCTGCGGCAGGAGCCGTCCCCAGTTAATGGAGTTGGCGCTGGAGAACATCATATTGTGCTGGGCCAGGGTTTGCTGCATGACAGAATCGGTAAAGATTCCCTTCACCGCCGTCTGGGCATCGTCAAAGTTGCCCTCAATGGCGCAAACACCCACATTGTTGCCCTCCTGGGTGACCATCTGGCACTTCTGCATAGGGCTCACGCCGTTTTCCGGATAGAACACCAGCACACGGGTACCGTCTACATCTTTAAAGCCCTCTAAAGCTGCCTTGCCGGTATCACCGGAAGTAGCTACCAAAATCACGGCTGTTTTGCCGGGAGCGGTCTTCGCCAAAGATTTCACCAGCAGATGGGGCAAAATCTGAAGAGCCATATCCTTAAAAGCGCAAGTAGGGCCGTGCCACAGCTCCAAAGCGTACTGGGTGATATCGCCATTTTGCAGCATTACCAGCGGAGCCGGATGACCGCCGGAAAATTTATCGGCACGATATGCCGCCTGCGTGCATTCCTGAATCTCCTCAGCGGTAAAGTCGGTGAGGAATTTTGACAGAATATGCTGGGCCAGTTGGGGATAATCCATTGTCTGCATAGCGCAGAGCTCCGCATGGGAAATTTGCGGCAATTCTTCTGGGACAAACAGACCGCCGGACGCAGAAATTCCCTGGGCGATAGCCTGGGATGCTTCTACCGATTCTGTGCGGTTTCTTGTGCATATATACTTCAAACTGCATTCCCCTTTCCAAAGGAATTTGAACCTTTGCTTTTCATTGTATTATAGATTGTTCAGGTTGTCAAAGGAATTGGGTGATTTCACCATATCCTACATATACTTTTCAAAAAACCGGAATGAATTTTGGTAAAAAATCCGATCAATCAAGGCGTCACTATAGCCATGTTGGGCAAAAAGCTCTGCCAATCTTTCTATAGACTCAATACCGATAATCCCCTCCGGCATGGCAGCGCCGTCAAAATCACTGCCCATGGCAAGGCAATCCTCCCCGCCCAAAGAAAGAAAGTGCTCCGCGTGGCGCAAAATATCCACAGCAGAAGCGTTTCCCGAATCCGCCAAAAAAACCGGATAAAAATTGAGGCCTACCAGCCCGCCTCGTTGTTTCAACGCCAGAAACTGTCTATCTGTCAGGTTCCGGGGATGGGAACACAGGGATTTTGCGTTGGAATGGGTGGCCAACACCGGCCCCTGTGTATGTTCCAGCACATCCCAAAAAAGTGCTTCGCTGGCGTGGGAAACATCTGGCAGGATATGTAGCTCCTCCATTCTTTGCAGAACTTTCTGCCCAAATGGAGTAAGTCCTCCCGGTTCTTGCACGCCACCTCCAATTTCATTGGCAGCATTCCATGTTAAGGTTATTACCTTTACATCGTTTTCGGCCAATTCATCCAGAGTTTCCAGCCTTCCTTCCAGTACAGATGCCCCTTCTACGGTAAAAATGCCGCCACATTTTTTCTCTTGATTAGTACTGTAAAAGTCACTTGCTTTACTGCAAAATTGCAGCCAATCCTGGTTCTGTTCCTCTTCTTTTCGGCGGCGCTGCACCACCCTGCGAAAATATTCCAGCGGATGAGATTCTGTATCGGGAATCCAGGCGGCAAAGCACTGGAACCAGGCAGAAAAGCCTCTCCCCCGCTCCAAAGAAAGTTGAAGCTCCTTATTATCCCGCAACGGCAAATTTTTCACCGTGCATTCTCCCAGGGTATCACAGTGCAGGTCGAAATATCGCATCAAAACAACCCCTTTCCTTCAAAGGCATTAGCCAGATAATGAAAACCCGTCACTACATTGGATGGCCCCACCGTTACCCCTGCTACATCAAAGCGAGGCTGAAGCTCTGTAGGATGGTGTTGCAAATAGAATAGTGCGGAACGGACCAACCTTTTCTGCTTGGAGGGCGTCACATTTTCTTCCGGGGGTCCCATGTATGTATTGCGTCGCGTCTTCACTTCCACAAATACAATATATTTTTGAGTTACAGCGATAATGTCCAGCTCTCCATAAGGGGTATGGTAGTTACGGGCTGCAATGCGATATCCCCGTTGCTGCAAACGCTGGGCAGTAAATTCCTCCCCAAACATTCCAATATGATAACTCTCACTCATGATGCTGGCCTAAAATTTTGGTCAAGAAGGTCTTGCGATGGATGGGGCACGGCCCATAGGTGAGTAAAGCCTCTCGGTGCACCTTCGTGCCGTATCCCTTATGCTTTGCAAACTGGTACTGAGGATAAACGGGGTCTATGAGAAGCATGACGCGGTCACGGCTCACCTTAGCCAGAATAGAAGCGGCGGCAATGCTGGCACTTTTGGCGTCCCCTTTTACAACCGTTTCCCCAGGGATAGCAAGCGGAGGCATCCGGTTGCCGTCTACCAGCGCGTAATCGGCAGGGACAGAAAGCTGCTCCACCGCCCGCCGCATAGCTAGATAGGTAGCCTGCAAAATGTTGATCTCATCGATTTCCTGTTCAGAAGCGCAGCCAATACCATAAGCCACAGCCTTTTGACAGATTTCGTCAAACAGAGCCTCTCTTTTTTTCTCCGTCAATTTTTTGGAATCGTTCAGTCCGGGAATTTCCAGCCCGTCGGGCAAAATCACCGCAGCGGCATAGACAGGGCCAGCCAACGGCCCGCGCCCTGCTTCATCAATGCCGCAAACGGCGGTATATCCCTGCTGGGCAGCATTGCATTCATACTCATAATCTACCATTGAAAACATCCTCTCCTAAATCATAACCACCCGTCAAACGGGTGGTTTGCACAAGGGCTATAAGCCCAAGTTACCGGCCAGCGCCTCAAGGCGCTGGCTTTCACCTTTTACAAAGGTTCAAGCCTATTGCCTTTGCCACTTTTG
>CALWVH010000061.1 GCA_944384915.1 uncultured Clostridia bacterium
TTCTCGTTCTCCCACTTGGCTTTCAGAGAGTTGAACTCTGCACGCATCTCGGCCAGTTCCTTCTGGATTTCGGCCAGATGCTCCTGAGACAGGGTGTCGCTTTCCTTTTTCAGAGCGGCTTCCTCAATCTCGTGCTGGATAATCTTTCTCTGAATCACATCCAGCTCGGTAGGCATGGAGTCGATTTCAGTGCGGATGGTAGCGCAGGCTTCATCCACCAGGTCGATGGCCTTGTCTGGAAGGAAACGGTCAGAAATATAGCGGTCAGACAAAGTGGCGGCGGCGATAATGGCGTTATCGGTGATTTTGACGCCGTGATACACTTCATACCGCTCTTTCAGGCCACGCAAAATAGCGATGGTATCCTCCACGCTGGGCTCGTTCACCAGCACCGGCTGGAAACGGCGTTCCAGAGCGGCGTCCTTTTCGATGTACTGGCGGTACTCATCCAACGTGGTAGCACCGATACAGTGCAACTCGCCTCTTGCCAGCATAGGTTTCAGCAGGTTGCCGGCGTCCATGGAGCCTTCGGTCTTGCCCGCGCCCACAATGGTGTGCAGCTCATCGATAAAGAGGATGATCTTGCCTTCGCTCTTCTTCACTTCGTTGAGGACGGATTTCAGCCGTTCCTCAAACTCGCCCCGGAATTTAGCGCCTGCAATCAGTGCGCCCATATCCAGGGAGAAAATGGTCTTGTCCTGCAAGGTGTTGGGTACATCGCCGCGGACAATCCGTTGTGCCAACCCTTCGGCAATGGCGGTTTTACCAACACCGGGTTCACCAATAAGCACCGGGTTATTTTTGCTCTTGCGGGAAAGAATTCGGATGACGTTACGGATTTCATCGTCACGGCCGATGACCGGGTCCATCTTTTTGCTTCTGGCCCGCTCCACCAAGTCGGCGCCATAGCGTTTCAGGGCGTCATAGGTAGCTTCCGGGCTGTCGCTGGTAACACGGGTATTGCCCCGCACAGAAACCAGCACATTCAAAAAGCTGTTCTTATCGATACCAAAGGTCTTAAACAGCTGGCTCAAATTCTGGTTGGGATGTTCCAGCAGAGAAAGGAACAGATGCTCCACCGAAACATAGTCGTCCTTCATGGTGTCGGCGGTCTTTTCGGCAACGTTTAGCACCTGGTCTACATCAGCGGAAACATAGATCTTGCCTGCCTCCCGGCCAGGGCCGGAAACGTGGGGGAACTTGTCCAGCAGCTTTTCAGCTTCCTTAGTCAGAGATTGTATATTACAATTCATCTTCAGCAAAAGCTGGGGAATCAATCCGTCTTCCTGGGTAAGCAGGGCGTAAAAGAGATGCTCTTCCTCCAGCTGCATATTTTGGCGTTCTATGGTCAGCTGTTGTGCCGACTGGATTGCCTCCAAAGATTTTTGTGTAAATTTCTGAGCGTTCATGATAACCCCTCCTTGTAAGTGGTTCGGAACTGTCTGTATGATACCGAATGATTATGACTAAATTATGAATAAACAAGCGACAAATTGTAAATTTTAGCACTCAAATAGTAAGAGTGCTAAAATTCGTTTTCTTGCATTTTTCAAGCGGTCTGGTATACTGAAAGAGTAAACGATTGGAAAACAGGAGGTTTCTATGAACGAAACAGGAAAATTGTCACAGGGAAAGTACGTGTTTCTCCTGGCTATGGTCAGCTGCTTTTTGTGGGGCAGCGCTACGCCAGCTATTAAAATCGGGTATCAAATGTTCTCTATTGTCAGCACCGACACTGCCAGCATTATCCTCTTTGCAGGAATGCGCTTTTTTCTGGCAGGAATGCTGGTAGTCCTTTTTCAGAGTTTGCTGCGCCGGCGGTTCCTCGCTCCACAAAAAGAGGCTCTTCCCTCTATTTTTGCCCTCTCATTGGCGCAGACAGCCGTACAGTACCTGTTCTTTTACATTGGGCTTGCCCACACCTCCGGTGTACATGGCACTATTATTTCCGGAACTGGAGGATTTATCTCCATCCTCATGGCCAGTCTGCTGTTCCACTACGAAAAACTGACTCCCGCCAAGCTCTTAGGATGCATTGCCGGTTTTGCCGGAATCCTCATTATGAACCTTTCCCCACAGGATACCGGCAGCCTGTTTGACGTCTCCTTTTTAGGGGAGGGCTTTGTGTTCTTCTCCCAGATCTCCTATGCGGTCTCCGGAATTTTGATTAAAAAATTTTCCAGCCGGTTTGACGTGGTGATGCTCAGCGGCTGGCAGTTTACTCTGGGCGGCCTGCTGATGATCGCCGCGGGCCTCATCGGCGGCGGGCACATCGCCTTTACCGATAACTGGCAGGCTTACCTGCTGCTGCTTTATATGGCTCTGATCTCTGCGGTAGCCTATTCGGTGTGGGGACTGCTTCTCCAACACAACCCCATCAGCCGGGTGAGCATTTACACCTTTTTGACCCCCTTATTCGGCGTATTGCTTTCGGCGGTATTTTTAGGGGAATGGGAACAGGCTGCCTCCCTGAAAACTCTGGCGGCGCTGATACTGGTATGCGGCGGCATTTATGTCGTAAACCGCAAGCAATCTCAGACTTCCTCCTCCCAAAAGGAGTAAATCCATGATCTTCATAAAACAATATACATTTAAAATAAAATAATGTATAATATAAATGAAACTTCTGTATCCTATGGAGAACGCACCTGATCTGCTGGTGCGCCCGCATAAAGGAGGGAAAACCATGAAGCTGTACTTTTACGGAGCTGATAAAGAGGTCACCGGGAGCTGCCATTGTCTGGAAGCCTGTGGAAAAACCTTTCTCATTGACTGCGGCCTGCAACAGGGCGGAGACGATGAAGGCGGCCGGGAGCTCCCCTTTAAAGCCTCCCAAATCGATTTTGTCATCGTCACCCACGCCCACATCGATCACAGCGGCCGCCTTCCCCTTTTGATACGGGAAGGTTTCCGAGGCAGAATTTTTGCCACCGGCGCCACCTGTGATCTGTTGGAGATCATGCTGCTGGACAGTGCCCGCATCCAGGAGATGGACGCGGAACTGGAAAACCGCAAAGGCCGCCGTGCCGGACGGGAAGAAGCCCAACCCCTGTACACCGTGCAGGATGCGGAAAACACCCTGCATTACCTGACCCCCTGCGTTTATGGGCAGACTATTTGCCCTGCAGAAGGCGTCTCCTTTACCATGACAGATGCCGGACATCTATTGGGGTCCGCTAGCGTGACCATACGCCTAACAGAAGGGGACGTAACCAAAACCATCGTTTTCTCCGGTGATATCGGAAGCCCCAACCGGCCTATTATCCGGGACCCCCAATATCTGACCACTGCCGACTATGTGATAATGGAATCCACCTATGGCAACCGGGAACACGACCGGGTAAAGGACTACCGGGAAGAATTGGCAAAAATCATCGACGACACCCTTACCCAAGGCGGAAACGTGGTGATTCCCAGCTTTGCCGTGGGCCGTACCCAGGAGCTGCTGTATCTTCTGCGAGAGATCAAAGAACAGAATCTGGTGGTACACCACCCCAATTTCCCGGTATATGTAGACAGCCCCCTGTCCGCCCGGGCCACCAACATCTATAGCGGCGACCTTACCGGTTATGCAGATGAAGAGACTGTAGAAGTCATCAAAAGCGGCTATAACCCCATCCGGTTCCCAGACCTGCGCCTTTGCGAAAGCGTGGAGGAATCCAAGATGCTGAATGCTGACGGCATCCCCAAGGTCATCATCTCTTCCAGCGGTATGTGCGAGGCCGGACGGATTCGCCACCATTTAAAGCACAACCTATGGCGCAAGGAAAGCTCTATCCTGTTTGTAGGCTATCAGGCAGAAGGCACTTTGGGGCGGCGGCTTATTGACGGCGTCCCCAGCGTCAAGCTCTTTGGAGAAGAAATCGTAGTCATGGCAAAGATTTACAACTTCCGGGCCCTCTCTGCTCACGCGGATAAAACCGGGCTGCTGCGCTGGATTACCTCCTTCTCCCCCATCCCCCGCCGGGTATTCGTGGTACACGGGGAAGCCGAGGCTGCAGGCTCTTTCGCCGCCGCTTTGCAGGCCATGGGCTACCAGCCGATGGTACCCAATTATCTGGCCGCCTACGACCTCCTGACAGACCAGGTGATCAGCGAGGGATTGGAGCCCTCCGACCGGCCTTCCCGCCAGAAAAAGCGCACATCCTCCTCTGTCTATGCCCGTCTGGTGGCGGCAGGACGCAGGTTGTTGCAGGTCATTGCTCACAACGAGGGCGGGGCCAACAAAGACCTGGCCAAATTTGCCGACCAGATCACCTCTCTCTGTGATAAGTGGGACCGTTAAAACACAAAAACTCCCACGCATTTTCCCGCTTCCAGCAGGCGATGCGTGGGAGTCTTTATTTTTCTCTCAAATGGCAAATTGGGCGAGAGCCCGCACCACCCGGGCAATGGGAAGTCCCATTACCGTGTAGTAATCCCCCCGGATCCCCCGCACCAGCAGCGCACCTTTCCCCTGAATGCCATAGGCGCCGGCTTTGTCCATGGGTTCGCCGGAATCCACATAGCGGCGGATTTCTTCTTCCGTAAGGGGATAAAATTCCACCTGGGCTGTTTCACAAAAGACGGTTTCCCTTTCCCCCTCCAGCAGACACACCCCGGTATGCACCTGATGGGCTCTTCCAGAAAGAGTGCGGAGGATTTCCGCCGCCTCTTGTTTGTCCCGAGGTTTTCCAAAAATCACTCCATCCAGAGCTACCACTGTATCCGCTGCCAACACCAGTTTTCCATGGGATTGGATGGCTCTGGCTTTTTTAGCCGCCAGCATCTGCACTGCCTCTTCCGGCGAAATCCCGGCTGGGATGCTCTCGTCTACATCGGCAGTTTGAACCGTAAACGGGATATCTGCCAGCTCCAGCAGTTCCCTCCTGCGGGGAGAACCAGAGGCAAGAATGATCTCCTTCATAAACAGCCTTCTTTCTTATCGCGTCACATTTCGCAGCCAGATTTTCGTCTTATAACGCCACCAGTTTACGGGAATCTTGATGATCTCATCGCTGAGGAGCACCACATACACTGCCTGCACGCTCCAGCCAAAGACAAAAGCGCCCAAAAAGCCAATGAAGATGGAAATTCCCCACATGGCCACGGTATCCTCGATCAGTCCAAAACGGGTATCTCCTCCTGCTCGGAACACGCCCACCACCATGGTGGTATTGAACGCCTGCCCGACGACAAAATAGGACATGACAAACATCATAAAGGTAAGGTACTCCCGTGCCTGATCGGTAAGGGTCAGGGCCGCGCTGGCAATGGGGCTGACGCACAACACCACCACGCCGCCTACGATACCTACAATCACCGTCAGCCAGACAAACCGGCGGCCAAAATCTTCCGCCTTATCCTCGTTGCCTTCACCAATCGCTTTTCCGATCATAATGGCGGTGGCATTGGCGATACCAAAGGCCACCACAGTAGCCAGCTGGCGGGTGACCTGGGCCACAGAGTTGGCGGCAACCGCCGACTGCCCCATATGGCCAATAATGGCGGTAATCATGGAAACGCCGCCGCCCCACATCATTTCGTTGAGGGTCACAGGGATGGAATACCGGAGGAAATCCCGAAACAGCTGAGGATCTCGGGTAAAAATATCAGAAAAACGCAGGCGTACCGGCTGGCCGGGGCGGTAAGCATAAATCAACACGATTACCAATTCCACAAACCGGGCGATACTGGTAGCGAGTGCCGCACCGGAGATCCCCATAGCCGGAAGGCCCAGCAGGCCGAAAATAAAGATGGCATTCAGCACACCGTTAGTCACCAACGAAACAGAATATACCACCGTGGAAATAATGACCTTTTCCACACTGCGCATAATGTTGAGATACACCATGGTAACGCTCATAAACAGATAGGAATAGCCCACAATCTGCAAATACTTAACGCCCTCGGCGATCACTTCCGGCTCATTGGTAAACAGGCTCATCAACGGCGCCGGGAACAACAATACTGCCAGAGTAAACAACAGCCCGGTAGTCAAAGAAATACGCAGGGCAATACCGATAACTTTTTCAATAGTGCGGCGGTCGCCTTTTCCCCAATATTGGGCAGTAAGCACACAGGCTCCCGAGGTCACGCCGAAAAAGATCATGGTCATAATAAACTGGATTTGGTTTGCAAGGGAGGAAGCGGAAAGAACAGTCTCTCCCACTTTTCCCAGCATAATCACGTCCAGAGAGGAAATCCCCACATTGATCAGGTTTTGCACCGCCATAGGCAGCACCAACGCTAAGACGGATTTATAAAACACCCGACTGTCAAACGAACTCTTCTCCATACTTCTACACTCTTCTCCTCATTGGGCAAAATTGCGGTTTTTTCCGCGCCACAATGAACCATTGTAATATATCCTCTGCCGTTTGTAAATACGTTACACCAGCGATTTCCTCCCGCTATTTTACGTCTGGTACTGTTGATTTTTCACAACAAAAAGCAGGCAGGGGTTTCCCCTGCCTGCAAGAAAAATCAGCTGTTAAATTTAGTCGCCATAACCATTGGGGTTCTGAGACTGCCAGCGCCAAGAATCCGCACACATATCATCTAGTGTTTTCTTAGCTTCCCAGTGCAGCTCGCTCTTTGCCTTGGTGCAATCTGCATAGCAAGCAGGCACATCACCGGGACGGCGGTCTACGATCTCATAAGGAATGGGGTGACCCACTGCCTTGCCAAATGCTTTGACCATATCCAACACAGAGTAGCCGGTACCGGTACCCAGGTTGTAGATGCGCAGGCCGCAGTTGGTCTTTCCATCCTCGCCAAACAGCTTGAGGGCGGCTACATGGCCCTCTGCCAAATCCACCACATGGATGTAATCCCGCACGCCGGTGCCGTCGTGGGTGGGATAATCGTTACCGAACACCCGCAGCTTTTCCAGCTTGCCGATGGCCACCTGAGTGATATAGGGAACCAGGTTGTTGGGGATTCCGTTGGGGTCTTCACCGATTTTGCCGCTCTTGTGAGCTCCTACCGGGTTAAAGTACCGGAGCAGAATGGGGTTAAACTCAGGATCTGCTTTTGCCATATCCTTGAGCATCATCTCAATCATCAGCTTGGTAGAGCCATAGGGATTGGTGGTGGACAGGGGGAAATCCTCGGTAATCGGCACCGTTGCAGGATCGCCGTACACCGTTGCGGAGGAGCTGAACACAAAGTTATGCACACCGTGCTCCTTCATGACCTCCAGCAGAACCAAAGTGGAAATCAGATTGTTCTGATAATACCGAAGGGGAATCCGGACAGACTCACCCACTGCTTTGAGCCCGGCAAAATGAATGACGGCGCTGATATCTTCTTTGGAAAAGATTTCTTCCATGGCCTCACGGTCACAGACATCCTTCTCATAAAAAGTGACTTTTTTACCGGCAATTTCTTCTACACGGCGAAGAGCTTCCAGTTTGCTGTTGATGAGGTTATCCACTACCACGACCTCATAGCCGGAATCCAACAGAGAAATACAGGTATGGCTGCCAATATAACCGGCGCCACCAGTAACTAAAATTTTCATACAATCAACCTCTCTTTCTGAAAAGGTAGTGTCAAAACTACCTTCCTTTTTTATTGTAAAAGTTACGTTTTACCTTGATTTTTCGGAGGTTTGCAAATAAAAAGAGCATTGACCTCCCTTTTCTGGTATAATGTCATCGACCAAAACAA
>CALWVH010000062.1 GCA_944384915.1 uncultured Clostridia bacterium
CTTTGGCAACCGCATCCGGGTCCGCCGCCACATATTCCCCAAGGAGCTTGCTGAATTTCGGCTTTTCAAAGACTCCTTTCAAAATACGCCTGAGTGTACCAGCCTGCACAAGCCGGTTCAGGTTTCTGCGTATGGTCTCGCTGTCCGCTACATCCGAAAAATCGGAAACAATAAAAATCGTACCGTCAGGAGCCGTACCAATGCGGTTTTGAATCTGTTTCGCATAACCGTATGCCATGCGCATCGCCTCCTTTGTCCCGTTTATTATATATTATTCGGGACAAAAAAGCAATGGACCTGTCCCTTTTCCTAAAGGGTTCCCAAGAAAAGACTTCTTCATACATCATGGCAAGACAACGCATGCTATTATTTCCCCGTACTGCCAGAGCACCCACACTGCCGTACACCGAACACAATTCTCCATTCTCAATATTGGGGTATAAACACCTGAGCCGATTGTAACACGATTGATACCTTAGCAATCGGCACAAAATATGTCCCGGTAACGAATAGCCAATGAATCTGCTGGTTTTCATTTTAATTTTTTTAATGCCTCTCCAATATCTCCATGAACGCAGATAGAGCGATCCGCAATTTCTCTTGGCGCCCAGGCTTCCCCCAGGTTGACACAGGCATAAACCGCCTTGGGATTCTCCGCTGTCATCCTCCAGAAAGAAAATTTCACTATGCCGGGAGAGTACAAACCCCATCCAAAAGGATTTTACCATGCTTACTCTTTAAAGTCACTAACTCGTTTAAGGGACAGGCTGGTTCGACAGCGCTTTTTCTATCTTGTGAAAATCACAAACGTTCTGGATCACACTTTCCCTGAGTTTAAGCCTTTCTTTCATGGGCGCTTATCTAAAACTGCGCTGTATCTGCTTGAAAACTACGGTTCTGCTGAAAAAATGGCACGGATGAACTCCGCTTCTTATGAAAAGCTCCGCTCTTTATCAAGAGGACGTTTCTCCCCACAGCACTTCCTTCAGCTAAAAGAGCTTGCTGCCAATACGGTCGGCATAAATAATTCTATCTTTGATATAGAACTCAACAGTCTTCTTACGTTATACAAATCTCTTGTAAAGGAGATTGGCTCACTGGAAACAGAAATCAACAAGTTGATTGAGGAAGTCCATCCTCACTATATGTCCGTTCCCGGAATCGGTCCTATATCTGCTGCCGTCATCTACTCCGAGTACGGAGATGTGTCGAATTTCTCTACACCGGCTCAAATGCTTGCCTTTGCCGGCATGGAACCTGGCATAAACGAATCAGGAACAGAATCACACAGAGGGCGAATGGTAAAGCACGGCTCATCACAGCTCCGGTATGTCCTCATTAACTGCTGCCTTCCATGTGATACAGCTCGGACAGCTTTACCGTCATATGGTCCGGCATCTTCTGGCTCTCGTTGTAGAAGACCAGGAACCTGGGGTGGGGAATGGAGATCCGTTTCTTCTCCTGAAAGAGCATGGCGAAGATCGTGGATTTGTACTGCCGGTTTGCAATGGGCGGGGGTTGGCCGTTCATCAGGTGCATCATAATCTTTTGAAATCTCGCTGCTGAATCAATGGGATCAAAAAGCATTGAGATTTCGAAACGACAGGATATCAAAAGATATCCCAAAAGAAATGGGGTTACAAAAAAGAGTCCAAAGATGTTCTGTATGAAATGCCCGAAACAAAATGCTTTTCAGAAAGTATGACACAAAGGGATGCAAAATACCAGTTTGAATTTGAAAATATTTACAAATTAATCACCAATTAATAATCAAAGGCATTCCAAAAAAAGAAAAAATATGTTAAATCAGGAAAAAAGGAAAAACGAGGTTGACGAAAATGAAGGAAAAAGCGACAATGTTGAGCAAGCATAGGATAACTCTGTCCTTTTTTCATGTCAGATTGAATTTTTTACAAAGTTAGGAGGCGTATTCTGCCCGATTTATCACGGGCGGGATGCGCCTTTTGTGTTTGTAGCACCGCTGAAAATAAATAGAAAGGACGGAAAGTAATGAAGATTAAACGATGGATTAGCGTACTATTATGTATGCTATTGTGTGTTGGTATGATACCAACAACGGAGCTAGCAGCAAGCCCTATAACATCATTGTATGTAAACGGAACAAATATTCTTAATGATGCCGATAACACGGTTGCCTGCGGTGAAGGTACTGCGGTGTATGATAAAGCCACGAATACGCTGACCCTGACGAATGCCACAATAGAAGGAGATTTTGATGGTTCTGCAGCTATTTACAGTTATGGAGATGTGACCATATGATTAGTTGGTACAAATACTATCACATCGGGGTATTTCGGCGTGATAGCCCAAAATAATGGTGTTCTCACCATTGGCGGAAGCGGAACGCTGATAATCGCCTCTGATAATGACTGCCTGCGGGCTACAGATATTGTAATCGGGATTGTTGGTGAAGATGATGCACCCGTCATCAAAGCAACTGCGAGGCAAGACAATACCGGACTATATGTAGTGGGACTATATGCAGTGAATACTCTGACCATTCAGAATGATGCAGATGTCACTGTTAACAGTAATTGGACTGCAATTTTTAGTGAAAACGGAATACAAATTGTCGATAGTTCAGTATATGCAACAGCAAATGGGGATGGAGTAAATACCATAGCAAGTTATGGTGATATTAGCGTTAGCAATTCCGTAGTGGAAGTAAAGGGAACATCTTCGGCAGCAATTCCTGCACTTTATGCTTATGGTAATATAAATATCAATAACCAAACCACTCTTACCGCTGAGAGTAATGGTATGAGAGGTATATTCACGGACAGTAGCATGACAGTCAATGACAGCACTGTAACTGCTTCCGGTAAAACTTATGAAGGGATGATTGCCGTTGAAACCCTGTCCATCAACAATTCTAAAGTAATTGCCTCTGGTAAACTCAACGATAT
>CALWVH010000063.1 GCA_944384915.1 uncultured Clostridia bacterium
GTATCAGCCGTGTCAGCGGGTACGGTTTCCAAGGTGCTGATAGTGGTGTACTCGCCGTCTGCGGTATCGGCAACCGCCAATTCCGCATTCTTTACGCCGAAGGGGCGGAAGGAGGCGTCGGTGTTGGTCTTAATCCAGATACTCCAGGCGGAGATTTCCTTTTCGGAACCCAGATCCAGGGTGACGGATGCAGGTTGATCCCGCTTATTGGTGGCGGTCTCTGCTGCGTTGGTGTCAGTGCCGGTATCGCCGTCTACAAACTTCTTGGCGTCGGCCACGTTTTGGGAGGCGATAATGGTAGCGCTGGGAGCCAGATTTTCGCTTTCGTTGCTCTGGGTCTCCACGCCAGCGGTGGCGGCCAGGGCGGCGTCTACAAATGCACGCTCGGGGGTGCCTTCGCTGAGGTCCAGTTTATTGTCGGAAATATCCACAGACTTGATGTTTGCATATTCACCGGAAGCATCCAGTTTTTCCAGGCCAAGGCCGGAAAGATCCAGGGTTTCCAGAGCGGTGCAGCCGCTGATGTTGACTTCCTTCAGAGCTGCGCACTTATCCAGACCGGAAATTTCGGTGAGGGAGGTGCAGTTGCTGAAGTTTACGCCGGTCATAGCGGTGAGCCGATCCAGACCGGTGAGGTCGCTAACCTCTGTGCCGGAGAGATCCAGGGTACCCTTGAACTTCTCCAGAGTATCTAGGGTCAGACCTACCTGGGCTTTTACAGCCTTCAGCAGGGCTGCGTCGGGGAAGTGCTCTTCGGTAATCAGGTTGGTGGGGTCCACTACCTGGCCGTTTTCAATCATGACAACGGTAGGTTCAGACTTGTTACCGGCAAAGTCTTCGGTAACCACACTCAGCAGACCGGAGCTGCTGGGAAGTGCGAAATTCATGGTCGCAGTAAAGCGGGCCACGCCGCCGCGGGTAAAGTTTGCGCCTCTTACTGCCTGTCCATTGAACTCTGCGGTCATCTTATACCAGTCCACAGAATCCGGGTCAACCAGACGGACAGAAGTACCGCTGACACGGATATCTTCCTTGGCGATGGGCTCGGAATAGCTGTCGTTAGACCAGCCGCGGTAGCAGATAGGCTCGCCCTTCTCGCCGTCACGGACAGAGTAGATCTTCAAGTCGTATTCATAGCCCTCTTTCACAGGCAGGGGGATGGTGGCGGAGGTCACGTCGCCGCCGGTGGTGTAGGTGTATACCTGATTGTCGGGGTCATCCTTGGCAATATTGCGCAGGGTGACTTCATACTCATAGCTGTCGGGAGCGCCGGCTGCGGGAGCGGTAAAGGAAACGTCCAGCTGGCCAGGGGTTGCTGCGCGAACCAGCAGACCGGTAGAGGTTTCTGCCTCTTCCACTTTGACGTTGCTTACCTTATCGGTATAGGTATAGGTCAGAGTTGCGGGATCGCTCTCGGTGCCGTCGGCGCCAACTGCGCGCAGCTCCAGGTCAATATGGTCTTTCTCATCAAATACAGACTTTACATACAGGATGCTGTCGTACACACCGCCCAGATAGACGCGATTGCCGTTGGACAGATTGCCATATACGTTGTACTGCTTGACTTCGCTGTAATCTGCCATATCCCAGCTGAGGATCATTTCGCCGGAATCATAAGCATAATCAACAGCAAAGCCGGTGGGGGTAGCGGGCTTGTCAGCGCCGTCGGAGACCTTCAGACCGCCCACGTTGATCTGATAGCCTTCCGCCTCGCCTGCAAATTCCAGGGTGATGGCGGCAATATCTCTTCCGGCATACTTGGACAAATCTACTTCCGCGGTGGTCCAGTCACCGGCGGTTTCGGAACCGGCGATGTCCAGCTTTTCGGTGGTTTCGGGAGCGTCCTTGAAAATCAGGCCCAGCTGCATGGCAACTGTGTCGTTGGAAGTCTTCTTGAAAGTAATGGAAGCCTCGGAGTTTTCGTTGACAGCCAGATCGGTCTTATACAGATGCAGGCTGTTGGAACCGGTGATATCGCCATAAACTACCAGAGAGGAACCGCCGGTGTAGGCGCCTACCTGGGTATAAGGCATGGTCATGGGGTTGCCGTATTTATCATTGTTGGTCAATGCGCTGCCGTAGTCGAAATCGACTTCCAGCTTCTTGTCATCGGTGCTTTCCACCCACCACTGCCAGGTGGGCAGGATGTCCTAGATATTGATGTTGGTCCAGGCCTTGTCGGCGGAAACCTTACCGTCCACAAAGTACTGCATACCATGGCCGGTATTGAAGTTGGTGTAGAACTTGGTGCCGTCGATGACGGAACGCTCTGCGATAAAGTCAGCCACGCCGACCCATCCGGAAGCGTTGTCAACGCCTACGTCCTCACGGCTGTAGCCCTCCTTCAGGCCGGTGTTGGTGGGGTCCTCCATCACGCCGGAGAAGAACATGCGCTCCCGCTCGGCTACCATCCACTGATACTCGTCCTGCTGCATCACTGGGGTATCTTTGCTGTCAAAGGCAGGGATCTCGTCCACACCGCGCTGATACCAGTCGCTGGGGGTGAACAGTGCCACGCTGGCACGGGGGTTACCGGTTTCTTCATCATACAGGTCCGCAATATTCCGGGCGCTGGAGTGACCGCCGCTGAATTTGTTCTGGTTGCACTCCATACCGATAAAAATGGACTCAAAGGGATCCACGCCGATCTGCTTGGCATAATCCAGTGAACTGTCAATTCCACTGTTCCAGCCGTAGTTGACGAACACGGAGTTGTTGATCTGTCCATTTTTATCGTCTTTCAGCCACTGGGCCTTAGCGGAGTTAAAGTCGCTGTTGGTGTCATACCACTGGGTATACAGGCCGGCTGCGGTCAGCTTAGCCATAAAGGGCTTAAAGTCCTCCATCTGGCCTTCTTCCTGGTTCAGGAAGTAACCGTCAAAGCCCATATATTCTGCGATCTCAATGAGCTTGTCTGCAATGGAGAAATTACCGTCCTCGTCCTTTTCAATCAGGTCAGCACAGGTCTGGCCGGGACGGAAAGCAGGATCAAAATAGATACAAGCGATGGACATAACGCCGTTTTTATGGGCGGCGTTGGTATAGGCCGGGTTGGGAATATTCACAATACCAAACTCAAAGCCTCTGCGCTGCCAGTCGCTGGTAATGGGGTCATAAATAGCCTCGGGAGTATAAGCCGTGGCAGCACCGTGCCAGGGGGAGAAGTAGTCGGCATACTGCCAGAAGTTGAGGACGTGCTCACCGAACTTGTCGGTATACATAGTGCTGTTGAAGAAGCTGTTGCCATAGTCGCCCTGCATCAGCATTACCTGAGCATCAGAGGCCAGATAGGGCTTTGCCTGGGTAGCCTGGAAGGCTTCGTTGCGCTCCTGCAGAGGCACTTCTGCCCGCAGGAACTCTGCATAGGGATCGGTTTCCGGGCTCCAATTTTCAATGTCCTTCACACGGTAACCTGCAAAGCTGGGCTCCGCGGAAGCCTTGTCGTTGGGCCAGGAGTCGGATGCCTGCACGATAAAGGAACCGCCAAAGGCAGAGACGATCATAGATGCCGCCAGTAAAGCAGCCCCTACTCGTTTGGTCCGACTTGTCCTCCTGTTCTTGGTCATATTCATTTCTCCTTTCCCGTTGGCTGGGGGTCTTCTTTCCTGAAAACTCCCAAAGCCGCACCTGTGTGTTTAAAAGCAACAAGGTTTCAGCTTTTCAACTAAAACCTTGCCTCAGTAAACACTTTTTCTGGTGATTCCACTATAGCACAACCAACCCCCTCTGGAACATCTCACAAATTTGATATTTTGGTATACAAACATAATAATTTACACATTTTTTACTGGATTGGTAATAATTTGAAACAGAATCGTCAGTTGCAGATTTTTTGAATTTTGTGGTATACTGAAAAAAAGAACCAGAACCAGCTCGGATTCTGGAATTTACAAGAAAAGAGGTTTTGTGATGAACTGCTACTACATTATCGGCCTGCGGGTGGACCACCGCAGAAGCAACGCTTTGAACCTGCAAAAAGCCCTCACCGAATTTGGCTGCCATATCCGGCTCCGGGTGGGCCTTCACGAGACCAGTGAGGAGTTCTGCTCCGACGATGGAGTCATCATGCTCCAGGCCTGCGGCGACAGGGAGACTATCGACCGGATGGTAGAAGCCTTTAACGCCATGGAAGGCGTCAGCGCCAAAATGATGGACCTGAACTAAACACACCAACCCACACAAAAACGGCACGCCATCCCTTTTGGGAAAGCGTGCCGTTTGTTTTATTTTATGCTATTACAGGCAGCGGTTCACGTGCTGGCAGAACCGGCGGAAGGCTTCTCTTCCCTCGTCGGTGTCCTTGTACACGCCGGCATTTCCCAAAATTTCGGAGAAGATGCGGCCCACGTCCTGCTGCACCAGGGTATGTACGGTTTCCGGCGCGGGGTTCTGGGCTTTCAGTTCCTGGTACCAATCCCAATGGGCCTTCATGGCGTCGGTGGAGAAGACTTCTTCCTCCTTGGACGGGCAGCGCAGGGCTTCTTCCACCAGAGCCAGCTCCTTTTTCAAGCGGGCGGGCAGGATGGCAAGGCCCATGACCTCGATGAGGCCGATGTTCTCCTTCTTGATATGGTGGTACTCCGCATGGGGGTGATACACGCCCAGGGGGTGCTCCTCGGTGGTTAGGTTGTTCCGCAGCACCAGATCCATCTCAAATTTGCCGTTACGGGTGCGGCAGATAGGGGTGATGGAGTTGTGGGGGGCGTCGGTCTGGGCGAAGATATTGGCGGCTTCATCGGTATAGCCCCGCCATTCCCGGAGGATGA
This sequence comes from uncultured Clostridia bacterium, assembly GCA_944384915.1. GTDB lineage: Bacteria > Bacillota > Clostridia > Oscillospirales > Acutalibacteraceae > Heritagella_A. The sequence continues at coordinate 4,767 of CALWVH010000063.1, forward strand.
CCTCTGCCAGATCCAGCAGGCGCTCCTTGTTGTCGCCGGAAAGACGGATCACCGACATGGGCCAGTTGACAATACCGGCATCGATATCCTCAAAGCCCAGGAAGGAAACCTCCTCCCGTACCCCGGCCTTTGCCATGGGGAACTCACAGTTGCCGCCCTGGAAGTGGTCATGGCTCAAAATAGAGCCGCCTACAATGGGAAGGTCGGCGTTGGAGCCCACGAAATAGTGGGGGAACTGGGTGACAAAGTCCAGCAGATGGGCCATGGATTCCCGGCTCACCTTCATGGGGGTGTGGTTTTTATTCAGCACGATGCAGTGCTCGTTGTAGTACACATAGGGGGAATACTGGAGGAACCAGTCCTCACCCAGCAGCTGAATGGGAATGAGCCGGTGGTTGCCTCGGGGCGCCTGGGAAAGGTTGCCCTTAAAGCCCTCGTTCTCACTGCACAGGGCGCACTTGGGATAGCCGTTTTGGGGCATATTCCGGGCGGCGGCAATGGCCTTGGGGTCTTTTTCCGGCTTGGAAAGGTTGATGGTAATGGTCATCTCGCCATAGGGGGTCTCCGCTGTCCAAAGCTCATCCTTTGCCACACGGTCCGTGCGGATATAGTTGGAGCTGCGGCTCAGCTGGTAGTAATAGTCGGTAGCACAGCGGGGGTCCTCCCGGTACAGGTCGTAGAACCGGTGGATGACCTCCGACGGGCGGGGCATCATGCAGTCCATCAGCTCAGTATCCAGCACATCCCGGTAGGGAGCGGTATTGCCCTCCAGCCGGCCCGTCTCATAGGCCCAGTCCAGGATATTGTTGAGAATGGGAGCCGGACTTTCCAGCTCCTCCTCTGGCGCCTCTACGGTGTTGTCCCAGCTTTCCAGCCCCAATACCACCAGCATCCGGTTGGCGGCATAGGTGCAGTCGGCGCTTTCCAGCAGGCCGTGATTGCGGCCATACTGTAAGAGCCTTGCGATCTCTCTGCTGACGTCTGTCATGAATAGCCCTCCCGATTGAAAATATATGAAAATTTTATTGTTTCCCCTTAATACTGAATCTCCGCCAGCTCCCCAGCCTTTTTATAGATGCAGCCCTCGGGTACCAATCCCCGCACCATAGAGAGGGGATACACATGGCTGCCCCGGCCCACCACGGTACCGGGGTTCAAAACGGAATTACAGCCGATCTCCACATGGTCGCCCAGCATGGCGCCGAACTTTTTCAGGCCGGTATCCACCTTTTCTTCCTGGGTGCGCACGGTGACCGGGGTTTTATCCTGCTTCACGTTGGAGGTGATGGAACCTGCGCCCATATGGGAGCAATAGCCCAAGATGGAATCTCCCACATAGTTGTAGTGGGGCACCTGCACATGGTCGAAGAGGATGACGTTTTTCAGTTCTGTAGAGTTTCCCACCACGCAGTCGGCCCCTACCAGAGCGTTGCCCCGGATAAAAGCGCCAGGACGCACCTCGGTGTTAGGCCCGATGATGCAGGGCCCGCCGATATAGCAGTTGGGATACAGCCGGGCGCTCTTGTGAATCCACACATTGGCCCAGCGCTGCTCATACTCGTTTTCCGGCAGGGAAGCCCCCAGCCGGGTAATAAAGGAACCGATCTCCGGCAGGGCCTCCCAGGGATAGGTGTATTTTTCCAGCAGGGGGGCGGCGGCGGTATGGGTCAGGTCAAACAGGTTACGGATCATCAATTCGTTTTTCATACAGCAACTCCTTCCGGCACTCGTTCCATATTTTTATTATACCCTCGGGAGAAGGGGCACACAAGGAACGGATGGTGCCAATATATGCAAATTTGTCCCCAAAATTCCGGTTCTTTAGGAAAAGCGACTGGGGATTTACTGGGGTTTATTTTCTTTCTTCCAGCCGATCCAGGGCTAGAGCCAAAATTTTAGCGTGGTCAAAGGCAAGGCCGCTGTTTTCCATAATACGATAGGGGCCGTCGTCACAGGCTGTGGTGCGCAATACCTTGGCGGTGAGAAGCTCCCCGCCCTTTTCCAGACGCAGGGCGTAGACCCCTTCGTCCTCCCGGCGGCGCTCAATGCGGAACCAGCCCGCGTCGGCGGCGTCGTCTCCAGCCTGCACCTTTAGCTGGGAAGCATCCGCCACTACCAGATGGGCGGTAGTCATCACCCAGGTACGGGGGTCGCGTCCCGGCTGGCTGTAGGTAAACAGCTGTTCCGGTACAAGGCCGGTAATGCCCGTTTCTTCCTCCAGCTCCCGGGCGGCGGCACGGCCGATGGTCTCCTTTGGGCCTACAAATCCTCCGGGCATAGCCCACTGCCCCAGGCAGGGGTGCCCGCCCCGGCGCACCAGCAGCACCTTCCAGCCCCGCTGGTCCCGGGAGAAAATGGCCACGTCCGCCGTCATGGAAGGCCGGGGAAAATCCCCCGCATTATAGGACGCCAGAAACTCCTGTTCCGTCAATCCGTTTTTATCTCGAAGTTCCATGAAAATTCCTCCTGCTTTATTATGGTAAAGTTTAATTTTATGATAAACGTATAGGGGCAGTTTGTCAACGAAAGGCGGTCATAATTTATAAAGCCCTCCCCCTTCTTGAAAAGCCGTCCCCGCTGTGGTATGATAGGGCCATACCCTGAACCCAAAGGTTCGCCCTGCGGAGGAAGGCGGAAAAGATGTGTTGCCAGCAGGTAAGCTGGCTGTATTTTCTGCGCCTCCGGGAGACCGGGGGCGCTTTTTTGCTCTCCGGCCCAGGCAAGGGAGAAAGGACTGTGAAACATGGAAAACCGTGTAGCCCTCATTGGAATCATCGTGGAAAATATGGATTCCACCGAAAAGATCAACGAGCTTTTGCACCAGTATGCCGCCCGCATCGTGGGGCGCATGGGGGTGCCTTACCATAAGCGGAACGTCTCCATTATCAGTGTGGTGCTGGACGCCCCGCAAAATGAGATCAGCACCCTTTCCGGCAAGCTGGGAATGCTCCCCGGCGTAAGCACCAAAACCGTGTACGCCAAGCTGGGGGAGGAAACGCCATGACCCCCGCCGCACTGCTGCAACAGCTCAACACCGCCCACCGGCTGGAAAAGCCGGAGTGGGAAACCCTCATCGCCGGATATACCCCAGAGCTGGCACAGGAGGCCGCCCGTCTGGCAAGGCTGGCCCGGGAGCCTTATTACGGCAAGCGGGTGTATATCCGGGGGCTCATTGAATTTACCAGCTTTTGCCGCAACGACTGCTTTTATTGCGGCCTGCGCCGGAGCAACCGCAACGCCCAGCGGTACCGCCTTACCCAGGAGGAAATCCTCTCCTGTTGTGAAACCGGCTGGGAGCTGGGATTCCGCACCTTTGTGCTCCAGGGGGGCGAAGACCCCTATTTCACCGATGAAAGGGTCTGCTCTATCGTAACGGCCATCAAGAGCCGGTGGCCCCAGTGCGCCGTCACTCTGTCTATTGGGGAAAAAAGCCGGGAAAGCTATGAGGCCTTCCGCAAGGCCGGGGCTGACCGTTACCTGCTGCGCCACGAGACCGCCGATGCTTGCCATTACCGGCGGCTGCACCCGGAGGAGCTTTCCCTTGCCCACCGCATGGAATGTCTGGGCTTTCTGCGGGAATTGGGGTTCCAGGTAGGGGCCGGGTTTATGGTAGGGTCTCCAGGCCAGACCCCCAAAACCTTGGCGGAGGATATGGCCTTTTTGCAGGACTTCCAGCCGGAAATGGTGGGAATCGGGCCGTTTTTGCCCCACCACGACACCCCCTTTGCCAAAGAGCCGGCAGGCAGCGGAACCCTCACTTTGTATCTGCTCTCCCTGGTACGGCTGACGCTGCCCTGGGTACTGCTTCCCGCCACTACGGCCCTGGGCACCCTTCTCCCCGACGGACGGGAACAGGGCATGGAGTGCGGGGCCAATGTAGTGATGCCCAACCTCTCCCCAGCGGACGTGCGGGAAAAATACCTGCTGTACGATAATAAGCTCCACTCCGGCAGCGAAGCCGCCGAGGGCCTGCGCCGGTTGCAGGAGAGCATGGCGGCTATCGGGTATACGGTAGTCACCGACCGGGGAGACAGCCAAAAGCCGGTATGACCGGTGCGGGGGCGTCCCGCCGCTCCGCGCCATTCTTTTAGCTAAATCAAATCCATTATAGAAAGGGGTACTTCCCATGAGCCTTACCACTACTCCCTCCGGGGAACGCATCCACATCAGCCTGTTTGGCTGCCGCAACGCTGGCAAATCCAGCCTTATCAACGCCCTCACCGGCCAAAAGCTGGCCATTGTCTCCGACTATAAAGGCACCACCACCGACCCTGTCTCCAAAGCCATGGAACTGCTGCCCCTTGGCCCTGTCCTCCTTACCGATACTCCCGGCCTGGACGACGTAGGCGAACTGGGCGCCATGCGCATGGAAAAGACCTGGCAGGTATTGGGAAAAACCGACATTGCCCTTCTGGTGGTGGACGCTTCCCAGGGGATACGCCCGGAAGACCGCGCCCTCCTTGCCCGGCTGAAAGAGCAGAAACTGCCCCGGCTGGTGGTCATGAACCAGTGCGACCGCCTGCCGGAAAACGCTCCCCGTCCCTCTCTGGAAGGGGAAGAAACCCTGTGGGTCAGCGCCGCCACCGGCGAAAATATCCACCAGCTGAAAGAGGCCATCGCCCGGTTAAAGCCCGACGCCGCCCGGGAGCGCCATATCGTGGCCGACCTGCTCTCCCCCGGGGACCGGGTGGTGCTGGTTACACCCATTGACGAATCCGCCCCCAAAGGACGGCTGATTCTGCCCCAGCAGCAGACCATCCGGGATATCCTGGAAGCCGGGGCCATGGCTTTTGTCACCCGGGAAACCGAACTGCCCCAGACCCTGGCCGCTTTGAAGGAGCCGCCCCGCATGGTCATCACCGACAGCCAGGCTTTTGCAAAAGTGGCAAAGGATGTGCCGGAAACGGTGCCCCTCACCTCCTTCTCTATTTTGTTCGCCCGGTATAAGGGCAGTTTGGAGCAAGCCGTCCGGGGCGTCACTGCCCTGGAAGGCGTAAACGATGGGGATAAGGTGCTAATTTCCGAAGGCTGCACCCACCACCGCCAATGCAACGACATCGGCACCGTAAAGCTCCCCGGCTGGATACGCAAAAAGACCGGGAAAGAGCCGGAGTTTGTGTTCACCAGCGGCGGGGAGTTCCCCCAGGACCTCTCCCCCTACCGGCTCATCGTCCACTGCGGCGGCTGTATGCTCAACGAACGGGAAATGCAGTCCCGGAACCGTCGGGCAAAGGAGCAAGGCGTACCCATGACCAATTACGGCATCCTCATCGCCTATATGACCGGCATTTTAAAGCGCAGCGTGGAGCTGTTCCCGGATATTGCCGCTTTGCTGTAAGAGAGTAAGTTGATTTTCAGGAGGGATTTTCATGGAACAGCGTCCCCTGCGGGGCCGGTTTGCCCCCAGCCCCAGCGGCCGGATGCACCTGGGAAACCTGTTCTGCGCCTTGATGGCGTGGCTGCCGGTGCGGGCCTTTGGCGGGGAGATGGTTCTCCGCATTGAAGACTTGGACCCGGACCGCTCCAAAATGGAATACGCCCGCCAGATGGAGGACGACCTTCTCTGGTTTGGGCTGGATTGGGACGAGGGCGGCTCCAAAGGAGGCCCCCATGGTCCTTATTATCAGAGCCAGCGGCAGGAACTATACGCAGAATGCTTTCGCCGTCTGGAAGAAAAAGGGCTGGTATACCCCTGTTACTGCACCCGCAGTGAGCTTCACGACGCCCAGGCCCCCCACCGGGAGGACGGCTCCCCGGTGTATTCGGGCCGGTGCCGCTCTCTCACCCCGGAGGAGCAGCGGGAACGGGCCGCCCGCCGCTCCCCGGCCTTCCGGCTAAAGGTGCCGGACCGGGAGATGGTTTTCACCGACGGCTACCAGGGGGAATACCGGGAAAATCTGGCCCGGGACTGCGGGGATTTTATTATCCGCCGCTCTGACGGGGTATACGCCTACCAGCTGGCCGTGGTGGCCGATGACGGCGAAATGGGCATCACCCAGGTGGTGCGGGGCTGTGACCTACTGGATTCCACCCCCCGGCAGTTGTACCTCTATGAGCTGTTGGGGTACCCCGCCCCGGAATTCTATCACATCCCCCTGCTTCTTTCCCCCACCGGGAAGCGGCTCTCCAAGCGGGATAAAGACAAGGATTTGGGGTATCTCCGGGCCTGCCACAAGGGGCCGGAGCCTATCCTGGGAGAGCTGGGCTATATCGCCGGCCTATTGGATCGGGCAGAGCCGGTGACCGCCCGGGAGCTGGCGCAGGTGTTCCGCACAACCGTTGTAGATTTTTCCAAAAGAGAGAAGTAAAAAGACCGCAGTATGGATTTTCCGTTCCATACTGCGGCCTTTTTATACTTATAGGGCGGCTGCCCGTTTTCAGTTGGGGATATATTTGCGCACCCGGAAGATGGCTCCCAGCCCCTCGCAGATGCGGCGGCATTCGTCGATGTCCGCCTGGGGCATGGTGTCCACCACCGTCATGTACACCTTTGGCACATACAGCCCCGCCTCAGCAGCAAACCGCAAAATGGCCGGGAAGGCTTCCAGGCCAAACTCCGAATGGCACACATCCTCATATTTTTCCGCATTGGGGGCGTTGAGGCTGATAGAGACAATATCCACCCTGTCGTCCAGCTGGGCGGCGCTGTGTTTCCCATTGATCAGGTCGGAAAGGCCGTTGGTATTGATTCGGATATCAATGGAGCTGAACTTCTTCACCTGGTCGCACAGCCATAAAAGGTCTTGCAGCCTACAGGTAGGCTCCCCATAGCCGCAGAATACCAGCTGCTGGTACTGGTTCAGGTCCCGCTTTTTGATATCCTCCAGGATCTCCTCTTTGGAGGGCTCCCTCTCCAGCCACAGGTCCTCGGCGTAAATGCTTCCGGCGCTGTGGGTGCGCAGGCAAAATTCGCACCGGTTGGGACAGCGGTTGGTCAGGTTTACATACAGGTTTTTGCCGTATTCATAGGTAATGGTCATTCTATTTTCCTCCTCCAATCAAAGGGTAATACCAAACAGTTCCGCGGCGTTCTGCCGACCCCAGCGCAGTACCTCCGCTGCGGGAACACCGCGTATGTCCCCAATCTTTGCCGCAGAATAGGGGATGAGGGTAGAATCGCACCGCTTGCCCCGATAGGGCACTGGGGCCATATAGGGGGCGTCGGTTTCGTTTAACAGCCGGTCGGGGGGCACTATAGCAGCTACCTCCAGAGGACGGCGGGCATTTTTAAAGGTGACGGCCCCGCCAAGGCCGATGTACATCCCCAACGCCACCACTTCCCGGGCCATTTCGGCGCTGCCGGAAAAGCAGTGTACCACCCCTCGGGGCCGGTATTTTTCCAGGAGGGCCATCACATCGCCGTGGGCCTCCCGGTCGTGGACGATGACGGGAAGATCCCGCTCCTTGGCCATACGCAGCTGGGCTTCAAACACCTGCTGCTGGATTTCCCGGGGACAGGCGTCCTCATAGTGGTAGTCAAGGCCGATCTCCCCCAGCGCCACCACCTTGGGGTGGGAGAGCATCTGGGAAAGCTGTTCCTGCCAGTCCTCCGGCAGTCCGAAAGCGTCCTCCGGGTGGATACCAGCGGCGGCGTGGATAAAGTCATATTTTTCTGCCAGGGCAATAGAAGCGGCGCTGCCTTTCAGGCTGGCTCCGGCGTTGATAACGTGGCAAACGCCCTTTTGGGGCAGGGAAGCCAGCAGCTCTTCACGGTCGCTGTCAAAGGCTTCGTCGTCATAATGGGCGTGGGAATCAAAAATCAGGGAATCCAAAAATAATTCCTCCTCAAAATGGGATGGATATGTAAAAACGGCCGCCGCAGGTCTCCCTGGGCGGCCCGTTTGTTTAGTGAATGTTAGAACCAGCGGGGATCTCGTCCACAAACAGCACCTTTACGCCGTCGGGAGTGTCCGCCGCCAGAATCATGCCCTGGCTCTCCACGCCGCACAGCTTGGCAGGCTTCAGGTTTGCCACCAGCACGATATGATGCCCGGTGAGCTCCTCCGGCTTGTACCACTGGGCAATGCCGCTGGCAACAATGCGCTCGCCTTCCCCGTCGTTGAGGGTCAGCTTCAACAGCTTCTTGGCGCGCTTCACCGGCTCGCAGGCCAGCACTTCTGCTACCCGCAGCTCCACCTTGGCAAAGTCCTCAATGCCGATCATGGCGATCCCTTCCGGGGCCTCCTTCTTCTCGGCGGCTTCTGTCTTGGAGGCAGCTTCTGCCTTGGGTTCCTCTTTCTTCTCCATGGGGTTGGGGATCAGCTTGTTCAGCTCCTCGATCTCCTTGTTCACGTCGATGCGGGGGAACAGCGTCTCGCCCTTACGGATCTCGGTGCCCTCGGGGAGCACGCCCCACTTGCCGGCGCTCTCATAGGAAACGGCGTCGCCGGAAACCCCCAGCTGCTCCTGGATACGGGGCGTAGTCTGAGGCATAAAGGGAGCCAGCAGGATGGAAACAATGCGCAGGCTCTCGCACAGGTTATACATGACAGCGGCCAGACGGGCTTTCTTGGTCTCGTCCTTGCCCAGGGCCCAGGGCATGGTCTCGTCAATATATTTGTTGGTCCGGGCAATGAGCTTCCAGATCTCTGCCAGAGCATTGGAGAACTGGTACTTGTCAATGGCCGCGTCACAGCGATCCCGCAGGGTGGAGGCCATCTCGATCAGCTCGTTGTCCAGAGGCTCGGCTTCCCGTTCGGCAGGAATCACGCCGCCAAAGTATTTCTGCACCATGGCGGTGGTACGGGACAAAAGGTTGCCCAGGTCATTGGCCAGGTCGGAGTTGATACGGGCAATGAGAGCCTCGTTGGTAAACAGGCCGTCGCTGCCAAAGGGGATCTCCCGGAGCAGGAAATACCGGATAGCGTCCACGCCGTAGCGCTCGCAGAGGATATAGGGGTCCACCACGTTGCCCTTGGATTTGCTCATCTTGGTGCCGTCGCCAAACAGGAGCCAGCCGTGGCCGTACACCTGCTTGGGGAGGGGCAGATCCAGCGCCATGAGGATGGCGGGCCAGATAATGGTGTGGAACCGGACGATCTCCTTGCCCACAAAGTGGACGTCGGCCGGCCAGTACTTATTATAATCGGAAAGGTCGTCGCTGCCATAGCCCAGAGCGGTGATATAGTTGGGCAGCGCGTCTACCCACACATACACCACGTGCTTGGGGTCAAAGTCCACCGGTACGCCCCAGGTAAAGCTGGTACGGGAAACACACAGGTCGCCCAGACCCTGCTTGATGAAGTTGATCATCTCGTTTTTGCGGCTTTCCGGCTGGATAAACTCGGGGTGCTCCTCATAGAGCTTTAAAATACGGTCGCCGTATTTGGAAAGCCGGAAGAAGTAAGCCTCTTCCTCGGCCCACTTGACATCACGTCCGCAGTCGGGGCATTTGCCGTCCTTCAGCTGGGTCTCGGTCCAGAAAGCCTCGCAGTCGGTGCAGTACCAGCCCTCGTATTTGCCCTTGTAGATCTCGCCCCGGTCATACAGTTCCCGGAAGATCTTCTGCACGCCCTTGATGTGATAATCGTCGGTGGTGCGGATAAAGCGGTCGTTGCTGATATTCAAAAGCTTCCACAAGTTCTGGAAGATGGAAACGATATGGTCCACATACTCTTTGGGGGAGACGCCCTGGGCCTCGGCCTTCTGCTCGATCTTCAGGCCGTGCTCGTCGGTGCCGGTCAGGAACATGACGTCATACCCCTGCATTCGCTTGTAGCGGGCGATAGCGTCGCTGGCAACGGTGCAGTAGCTGTGCCCGATATGGGGGTTGCCGGACGGATAATAGATGGGTGTGGTGATATAAAACGTCTTTTTGTCCATGGATGTTCCCTCCAAGTTGATTTACAGGGTTGCCTTTCATAAGGTCAAAACCCGGATATACTTTTTTATTATAGCATATTCCATGAGAAATGCAATCGAAAAAAGCAGGGAGTCCAAAACCTTCCGGGGCAACCGCAAAGGGAATTTTTGAAAAAAACAAGCCCGCCTTTTTGCGCCCCGAATCTCACAATTTTGTAACCTTCGAAAATTATTCACTTTTCTTCGCCTTAACATGGTATAATAAGCCTGACCCTTTTTTTATTTCCCTAAAGGAGATGAAACATCGTGCCGGATTTTTCCGCTTTTTTTGAATCTTTGGGCTATCAAACCCTCTATGTATTCCTGTATGCCCTGCGCATCCTGGCGCCGGTTCTGGCCCTTATCATCGTCATCAAGTGTTTCCGCTCGGTCAAGCTGGGCCGGCGCCCCGCCGCTCCGGTGATGATGCTGGAAGAGGTGACCACTCACGCCCGCTTCCCGGTGCTGTACTGGGAAAACTCCATTGGGCGAAGCCGCTCCTGTGACATCACCCTGCCCGACGCCACCATGTCCCGGGACCATGCAGTGCTTATGCGCCGGGAGGAGGGCTGGTTCATTATCGACACCAACTCCAAGGCAGGCACCTTTGTCAACGGGACAAAGCTCAAGCCCACGGTGCGCGCCCGTATCCATCCCGGCGACACCATCGCCATGGGCAGCAGCGCTCTTTCTTTGCGCCAAACCTCCGACAGCGACCTGAAAAAAAGCCGGTTTTCCCTGTCCGAAGGGAAACGTGCCGCTTCCCCCTTTGGCACCTTTTTGCTGATGATCTTTGTCCAGGTGCTCATGGCCATCCAGTGCTGCTTTGCGCCCGAAGACCCGGAGCAGGTGTTTACCCCCCTGCCTCTGGTACTGCTGGGGGCACTGCTGGTCATCGATATCGCCTTTTACCTATTCTCTATGAAGGGCCTGGGCCGGGTGAGTTTTGAGGTGGAGACTGTGGCCCTATTGTTCAGCGGCATCGGCCTGTTTCTCCTTGCCGGCGACAGCATGGATGTCGCGGTCACTCAGCTTGCCGCTATGTTCCTGGGCATCATCATTTTCTGCATCCTCATCTGGTTTATGGGCGACTTGGAACGGGTGACCAAATGGCGGCTGCCTTTGGCCATGTGCGCTGTGGGGCTGCTGGCCGTCACCCTTCTCATCGGCACCTCCATCAATGGCTCTAAAAACTGGATCTTTATCGGCCCCATCAGCATCCAGCCTTCGGAGCTGGCCAAGATCGTCTTTATCTTTGCCGGAGCCGCTACCCTGGACAAGCTCCAGACCACCCGGAACCTGACGGAATTCATCGTCCTCACCGCCCTGTGCGGCGGCTGTCTGGTGCTGATGAAGGATTTAGGCTCTGCCGCGGTGTTTTTCGTCACCTTCCTGATTATCGCCTTTATGCGTTCCGGCAGTATCCGCACCATCGCCCTGGCCTGTTCGGCAGTGGTCATCGGCCTGTTCATGTTCCTCAAGGTAAAGCCCTATGCCGCCGCCCGCTTTTTGGGATGGCGTCATGTATGGGAGCATATCAACGACAACTACGGCTATCAGCAGAGCCGCACTCTCACCTATGCAGCCAGCGGCGGATTTTTCGGCACCGGCCTTGGCAACGGCTATCTCCACAATGTGGCCGCGGGAAACAGTGACCTGGTCTTTGGCATGATGACCGAGGAACTGGGGCTTTTGCTGGCCCTGGTCACGGCAACGGCCATTGTGCTGTGGGTGTTTTATGTGCGCAGCGATGTGACCCGGAGCCGCTCCACCTTCTATTCCATCTCCGCCTGTGCCGCCGCCGGGATTCTGCTGTTCCAATCCCTCCTGAACATTTTCGGCCCCCTGGACGTCATCCCCCTTACCGGCGTGACCCTGCCCTTTATCAGCGCAGGCGGCTCCAGTATGCTTTCGGTATGGGGCATGGTGGCCTTCATCAAGGCTTCTGACGAACGCACCTACGCCGTGCGAAAACGAAAGCGGTAGTTCCCCTTGTCCATCAGAAAGGATGGTGTTACATGAAGACTACAGGAATCCGTTCCTTTATCCTCTATATCCTCACCGCCGCCTTTATCGGCTGTATGGGATTTTTCCTCTTTGAGCTATTCAGTGATGGGGACCAGTGGGCTATGCAGCCCTATAACCAGCATCTGGTAGCCGGAGGCCAGCTCACCTGGGCCGGTTCCATCAGCGACCGCAACGGCACCATGTTGGTGGGCAGTGAAGACGGCGTGCGTTCCTACAACAGCGACGCCGGAATCCGCACCGCCACTGTCCATACGGTGGGGGACAAAAACGGCTATATCTCCACCGGCGTGCAGCTGGTGTACCGTCCCCAGCTTTCCGGCTATAACCCCATTTTCGGCGTGACTACCATGACGGGCAAGACCACCGGGGGCAACATCACTCTCACCATTGACAGCTCCCTGTGCGAAACGGCCCTCAATCTGCTGGGGGACCGGAAGGGTGCGGTAATCCTTTACGACTATACCACCGGGGAGATTCTCTGCAAGGTGAGCACTCCGGCCTTTGACCCGGAAAACATCCCCGAGGACATCGAGACCAACGACCAGTACAAAGGCGCCTATCTGGACCGCACCATTTCTTCCTCCTTTACCCCCGGTTCTACCTTTAAGGTGGTAACCGCGGCCTGCGCCATTGAGCACCTCTCCGACTGGGACACCCGGACCTACACCTGCACCGGCTCCACCATTATCAACGGAGAAGAGATCACCTGCATGGGCCAGCACGGGGAGATCGGACTGGAATCCGCTCTGGGCAATTCCTGCAACATCTACTTTGCCGAACTGGCGGCAGACCTGGGCAAAGACGCCATGACAGAGACCGCCAACGAAATGGGCTTTAACCAAGCCCAGAAGCTGGACGAGATCGTGGTGGCTGCCAGCACCTATGACGTTTCCGAGGCGGATGAAAACGCCCTAGCCTGGTCGGGCATCGGCCAGTATACCACTCTGGTGACGCCCTATCACATGATGCGGATCATGGGGGCCATTGCCAACGGCGGCGCACCCATAGAGCCCCATCTGGTAAGCTCTATGAGCGGGTCTGGACTGGGCAACTATACCTATGATGTGACCGCCGGAGACCGGATGATGCCGGAAGAAACGGCCAAGGTCCTCCAGCAGCTTCTGCGCAGCGACGTAGAGAATTATTACAACAGCAGTATGTTCCCCTCCTCTTTGGAGGTGTGCGCCAAAACCGGTACCGCTGAGGTAGGCGAGGGCAAAGAGGACACCGGTTGGGTGGCCGGCTATTGTGCGAACCCGGACACGCCCTATGCCTTTGCAGTAGTAGTGGAGGAGGGCGGTTTCGGCAGTGCGTCCGCCGCGCCTATTGCCTCCCAGCTTTTGCAGCAGCTGGCGGGCGGATAAGGCAGCGGAGACGCCTCCGCCGCGGGGTAGCAAGTGCAAATTTTGATGCTGCTTCCCCGCGAACATAAAGGTTTTACTCGATTTTTTTCAAAAAATCGCGGATTCCAAAGGCAGAGCCTTTGGCCGCTCTCCGCAGAGAGCGGAACTCTCCAACCTGAAAGGCGCATTTTTGCGGGTGAATTGGGAAATATCCCGGTGGGATATTTCCCAAGAGGGGGCTTTTTGCAAGAAAAAAAGCCCCCTTCCTGGTTCCTGATGCCGCCCCCCTATTTCCCCCACAAATAGTAATCCGTAATTCCCCCCAAAAAACACCCTAAAATTCACTGTGCCGCAGGCCCGAAAGCCTGCGGCACTTTTTTGTCAGTTCCAAAGCTGGTTCCACTTGAGACGCATTTCTTCTTCCCACTGGGACTGCTTTTTCTTGTCCTGGTCCTTCTGGTAGCCGTAATCCCGGTCTTCCTGCCAGGCCTCCAGCTTTTCCAAGTATTCCTTGTACTCCTGGTCCCGCTGTTCCTCATAGCGGCTCTTGTAATAATCCAGCTGTTTCTGGTAGTCCGACACCTGGTCCCGGTACTGGCTGTAGGCCTGCTCGTCCATTTTCAGCAGGGCGTTCATCTGGTTGAGATACCGCTCCTGCTCTCCCTGATACCGGCTGTAGGCCGCGTTGTACAGTTCCGGCACCCGCTCGCTGAGCTGGGTCAGATATTGGCTATAGGCCTGGCTGCCTGCTGTTACACCATAGCTGCTGCCATATCCTCCGGTAAGGGCCGCCGCCTGCCCTTGGGTGTCCCGCATGGCAAGCTGCCCCGCCTGCATATATTGGGTGCGGTACTGCTGATATACCGGGTCGGCGGAAAGATCGTAGGAAAATTCCCCCTGGTTCAAGATCTGGTCCACAATGGCCGAGATCTGGTCGCTGTATTGGGAATTATACTCCCCCGGACGCTGGGACTCCAGCTTTTTCAGCTGCTTTTCCAAATCCGAAAGGCTTCCCGAGGGCTTGTAGGTGGGCTTGCCGGTTTCATAGGAGGCAGTCTTGGAAGCGCTGCTTCCGCTGCTTCCACTGGAGCCTCCCGAAGAGCTGCCCGAGGAACTGCCGGAAGAGGAACCGGTAGGGATGATAAGGGTGTCCCCGGTATAGATCCAGTGGGGGTCCTTGATCTGTTTGTTGGCTTTGACAATAGCGTCAATGGTAACGCCGTATTTCCGGGAAAGATCCCAAAGGGTATCCCCCCATTTTACTTTGTGGGTAATGGCCATAGTTTACGCCTCCTGCCTGTTATTATCGTGTTTCGGAAACTGAATTTTAGGAAACAGAGCCGCTCTCTGCATCCGCCAACTTTTCTTCCAGCCGACGGATGCGCCCCTCCTGCTCCTGCACCAGAGCGATGAGGGGGGCGAGAAATTCATGGTAGTTCAGCCCCCAGCGGAGGGATTCATCCGGCACGCCGCTGCGAAAATAGGATTCTGTCCCATCTTCCTCCATCACCGCCGCTTGATACAAGGCAAGGTCGCCCATCTCATATTCCGCTGCGGCCTTGGCCACTTCCTGAGCGCCAAACCCCATGTGAATGCGCCCGCCGTCGCCGTCTTTCAGGGTGTAGGCGATGGGCTGTAGGGCCATAATAAACTCCTTTGCGTTGGGAATCCCGGCGATGTTTTCTTTGTCCTTCATATCACTCTGGGTAATGGTGTTGGTAAAAAAGCCGGTGTTCCAGCGATAAGAGCCGGTACCCAAATAGCCTTTGCCATTGGTATCCGTTCTAAGAACAAATCGTTTTTGCCCGCTTTCCCCCAGCCATTGCAAAAACTGGGGCGCGTTATCTCCGTTGCGAACACCAAAGGATAGAGTGCCGTCATAAGGCCGGTACATAACATTTCCCCAATCACTGGGCAAAGCATCCGAAAGAACGGGAAATTCAATATATTTGTTTACTTTTAGTGATCCAACAATTTGCGCCTTCCCTCCGGGATACAGAATCAATTTAGAAGTAAAACCGCCATCCTCATTTCCATAGTTGGTTTGAAAACGCAAAGAATTTTGGCCGGAAGACGGGTCGGTATATTGGTTGATATACCAATCATCCTGGTTTTCCGAATCGGAAGCCTCAAATCGAATAACATTATCTGCTTGCCCGGCCTTTTTCCGTACAATCAGCTGTTCCTGCCCTGTCTGCTGTAAAATCAGAGGCCAAGCCGTTTCCAGGGCGTTTTCCAGTTCGGCCGCTTTACCAAAGGCAATCCCGTTCCCCCCCGCCCGGAAATCCATAATAAACCGGATGGAATTCACTACAATATTTTGAGAAACCGTAGTAAAGGCGTCGGAAACCTGTACCTGTACCATAAAGGTAGCGTCGCCGGAAGCGGGGAACACCGCAGGCTGTCCAGAAGAAAGAGGGGAAAATCCGGACCACTCTCCGCCTTCGGGCATATAGCGGTACTGGCCGGTGATGGTGTTTTTTCCCTCCACCGAAGCTCCGGAAAAGGCCGCCGTCAGGGAGATCCATTCCCCGTCGTCCTGCTCTTCCCCCTGCTCATTGCACCGGAACCCCGCCACGCCGGATAATACCGGCGGAGCATAGTCCACCACCGTGATACTGGCATTCTTGGCGGCAGTGCGTCCCCGGCTGTCGGTGATCTTGGCGGTAAACGTAACCGTTCCCGCCGCGTTGAGGAATCCCGTTGTCAGGCTGGACGCTGTACCGGAATACCCGCCGCCGGAAATACTGTAGGATTTGATGGTACTGCCATAGGCTCCCGCTGCCCCAGCGATGGCCGCCTTTACCTTGCTTTTGGTTTTGACATACAGGCCCCAATCAGAGGGCACCTCCCCATCAATGCGGGTAAAGGAGATCCCGGTAAAAGTAGGCACCACCGAAGCCGGCACATTCAGGGTAAAGTTTTTGCTGGCGGAGCCGATCTTGGTACTACCGCTGTAGGTGTCCACCCGGATGGTAGCCGTGCCCTTGGCGGCGTTGGGAATGTCATTGCAGTCGTTCATGGAGGGAGTAAAGGTCAGGCTTGTGCCCACGTTGCTGCCCAGCAGGTAATCTTTGGTTTCCCCAAAGGTATAGTAGACTTTGTGGGTAAAGCTGCTCACCTCCCGGCTGATGTTGATGGTCACCGGGCTGCCAATGGTGCTGCCGGAAATACTGCTAATGCTGGACGCCCGTGGAATATCTGTGAGCTTTACATTACCGGTTACCGTCAGGTCGGTGAGCTTGGTAGTCAGACCCAGAGAATCAAAAAAGCCCTTAATACTGACGGTTTTGGTGCCGTCGGCGCTGTGGGTGAAGGTTTTGCTCACGGTGGAACCAATTTTCACCCAACTGGTTCCAATATTAAAGCTACCGTCATAACTCATGACCGTGCTGCCGTCCAGCTGGATATAGGCGTCGCACCGGGTATTCCAGGAGGGGCCGTAAGCGTCGCGCTTGACGTACAGAGTCATGGTGATGGTACTCTGGTTTTTACTCACATTCTGGGTGTAGGAATACACCACTTTGATAGACGAACCGTTATCATAATTCTTAATGATTTCCGCCATTAGCCTGCCCTCCATTTCATACCCAGGTTGCCGTTGGCCCGGGGCGCCCAGTCAAAATATCCGCTGGATGGATTGCCCACGGTGAAGCGGTCCAGCACCTCCGCGTTGGTGATATACAGCTTGTTGTTCGAGATGTAGGCCACCTCATTTCCGTTTTGGGTAAAGGAGATTTTCTCATTGCTGATGATACATTTCAGGTCATTGTCCTGGTCTCCCAGCTCAATATTTCCGCCGATAAACCGGATATACTTCCGCAGTTCTTCAAAGGCGGTCTGTGTCTCGCTGTTGGTACCTTCTACCCAGCTTTGAAACTGTTCAAAGGTCATTTCCCACCCCTCGGCGGTTTGGGTGAGGGTACTGCTCATTTCGCTGAGAAGCTGATCCACCTCGCCCTTTGCGTAGGTGCTCTCCGTCACCTCCATCTTGATCTGGTCTGCAGTCTGGTCGATGGCGGAGTACACATCCTCATACACCTGTTGGATGGTATCGGAGGGATCGCCCACCACCACCCACTTTTCGCCGTCCCATTCTTTCAGTAATGGCGGTTCGCCGCTGGTATCACACCACAGTTTGGATTTGTCTTCCGGCTCCGTGGGGCTGATGATGGCGGCGTCTTTTCCCGGTTCACCGGGTTTTCCATCCTGCACAATGGTGAGTGTGATTTGCGCCACGGCCTGTGGCTGACCGTCTGGGTTGGAAAACGTACAAGTAAACGTGGCTTGTTCTGCTGGAATATCTACAGAAGAAACGCTGATTTGCTTTACACCATTCGCGTGTGATGCATCCCATTGAGAATCAGATTCACTATCAGAAGAAGTACGCGACCATTTGAACTGACTATCCTGCAATTCGGAAGTAACTTCCTTGTCCGCAGAATATACAACCGCTTGTAGCACAGTGCTCCACGCGCTGCCTTTGAATGTGTCACCTTTGGTACTGATAAGATATAGCTTATAAGCGGTTTGGGTTTCAATTTTCCCGACGGTCGAAGAAATTTCGTCAAGTTTTTGATTGATTT
>CALWVH010000064.1 GCA_944384915.1 uncultured Clostridia bacterium
GCACCGAGATTGTGGCCGGTTTGACCACCTTCTTCACCATGGCGTACATCATCTTCATCAACCCCCAGATTCTGGGAGATGCCGGTATGGATACCGGCGCCGTCATGCTGGCCACCTGTATCTCTGCCGCCATCGGCACCGTGCTCATCGGCCTTCTGTCCAACTATCCGCTGGCACAGGCTCCCGGCATGGGCCTGAACGCCTTCTTCGCCTACACCATCTGCGGCCAGTTCGGCTACAGCTGGCAGGCAGGTCTGGCCGCCGTGTTTATCTCCGGCGTGCTGTTCATCATCCTCACCGCTACCGGCACCCGGGAAGCCATCGTCAATGCCATTCCCCTGCCCATTAAAAAGGCCATCAGCGGCGGTATCGGCCTGTTTATTGCCATCGTGGCCCTGAAAAATACCGGAATTGTAGTCGGCAGCGAAAGCACGCTGGTTACTTTGGGTAATTTTGCCGACCCGGTGGTGCTGCTGGCTGTCATCGGCCTGATTATCACCATTGTACTGGTGGTATGGAACGTCAAGGGCGGCCTGTTCATCAGCATCATCCTCACCGCCATCGTGGGCGCTTTCATGCAGTATGCACTGGGCTTGCCCATGGGTCTGCCGGAGACCGTCTCTCTGGGCCAGTTCCCGTCCCTTGCTCCCACCTTCGGCAAGTTCACCGAGGGCTTCGGCGAGCTGCTGAACCTGGAGCAGGGCGCAGGCGTTGCCATCTTCTCCCTGATCTCCGTGCTCATCTCCCTGACCATGGTGGATATGTTCGACACCGTTGGCACCCTGTACGGCACTGCCGGCAAGGCTGGCTTCCTCACCAAGGAGGGCAAGCTGCCCAACGCTGGCCGCGCAATGCTGGCTGACGCTATCGCCACCTCCACCGGCGCTGTCATGGGTACCTCCACCGTCACCACCTTTGTGGAATCCAGCGCAGGCATCTCCGCCGGCGGCCGTACCGGCCTCACCAGCGTGACCACCGCCGTGTGCTTTGTTTTGGCTATCTTCCTTTCCCCGTTCCTGGGCTTTATCCCCACCGAGGCTACCTCCCCGGTGCTGGTTTTGGTAGGCGTAATGATGATGGGCGGCGTCAAGGATGTGGATTGGAACGATATGGAAATCGCCATTCCTTCCTTCCTCACCATTGCCATGATGCCCTTTGCCTACAGCATCTCCGAAGGCATCGGCTTTGGCTGCATCAGCTACACCGTCATCAAGATGGTGCGCGGCAAGTTCAAGGAGGTCCATCCCGTTATGTACGTGATCTCCGCCCTGTTTGTCATCCGCTACATCCTGCTGGCCATCAAGCTGTGATCTTTTCAGCAAAACAACAGCCCCCTGGCAAAGACCGTTCCGGTCCCTGCCAGGGGG
The DNA here is from genome assembly GCA_944384915.1 of uncultured Clostridia bacterium. GTDB lineage: Bacteria > Bacillota > Clostridia > Oscillospirales > Acutalibacteraceae > Heritagella_A. The sequence goes on from CALWVH010000064.1 coordinate 1,368, forward strand.
CATTTTTGTGCTTGTTTAATCCACGGACTTTAAGGATTCCACCATGCTGATCTTCCGCAGCTTTCGCTCCATGACCAGATTCACCAGCACCGAGAACACCATGGTCAGCAGGAAGGACCACACATAGCTCAACGGTTTGATGACCCGCCCAAACATCACCATATCCACCTCCACGGTGTCGATAACGAAGATATGGAGCACAATGCCCAACAGCAGGCCCACCGCACACCCCAATAGGGTCAGCATCATGGTCTCTCGGTAGACATACATACTCACCTCTGGATCATAGAAGCCCAGCACCTTGATGGTGGCGATCTCCCGCTGCCGCTCTGTCACGTTGATATTGGTCAGGTTATACAGCACGATAAAGGCCAGCATCCCAGCGCAGAAGATAAGCACCAGCACCACATAGTTCATACTTTGCAGCATATCGCTAAAGGTAGCCCGGGTATCCTCCGAGAATGCCACCATGGTGACGCTTTCGTTCTCCAGCAGTTTTTCTGAAAGCGCATCCCGGTCATCGCCGCTATAGATGCCCAGCACCTGGTTCCATTCCGGGGTGCCGAAGGTTTCCTGATAAATAGCCGGACCCATGTAGATGTAGTGGTATACATACTGCTCGGTTACACCCGTCACCGTCACATCTCGCCAGCGGTCTCCTACCTTCACCCGGAGGGTATCGCCAATGCCCGCCCCGGTAATGGAGGAGAGCTTTTCGCTGAGGATCACGCTGTCGTCGTCAAAGGCCACCTTGTCATGGCCGGAACGGGTACGGAAATCCACCAGCTCCGCAAAGGCCGAACTGCTCTGGGGAGACTGGACATAGATGCTCACGCTCTCCCCATCGGAATCCGTCACCTCGCCGGCCTGCTGTACGGCAAATACCGGTTCTTCCAGGGATTCCTCCATCAGACTCTGGAGTTCATCGGGATCGCTCCCTTCCTCCAGCGTCACCGTGGTGTTATACCGGTACAGCTCACCGTACTGAATATCCAGAATATCGGAAATAGAGTCCCGCACGCCGAAGCCTGTCACCAATAGAGCCGTACACCCGGCAATGCCTGCCATGGTCATAAACAGCCTCTTTTTATACAGGAACAGGTTCCGGGCCGTCACCTTATGGGTAAAGGAGAGGCGCTTCCAAATGGGGGTCACCCGTTCCAGCAGAATCCGCTTGCCGGCCTTGGGAGCCTTGGGCAGCATCAAAGAGGCCGGCACCTCCCGCAACGCGCTCCAGCAGGCGGAGAAAGTAGCGCCCATGGTGCACACCAGCAGCACGCCGGTAGCGATGAGGGCATAATCCACATGATAAATGGGGTACATATCCGGGCCCGAATACACAATGCGGTAGGCATTCCACACCACCTGAGGCAGTGCCTGGAACCCGATGAGGGGCCCGATGATGCAGCCCAACAGGGTGGCCGCCCCGGCATAAAACAGGTATTTCGCCGCGATGCGTCCCCGGGTGTAGCCCAGCGCCTTATAGGTGCCGATGATGACCCGCTCTTCCTCCACCATACGGGTCATGGTGGTAAGGGCCACCAGCGCCGCCACCAGGAAGAAGATCACCGGGAACACAGTGGAAAGGGCGTCCATCCGGTTGGCGTCGTTTTTAAAGCTCACATACCCGGCGTTGGCCCCCCGGTCCAGCACATACCACTGGGCCGATTCGATGTCGTTGATTTCCTGACGGGCGTCATCGATCTTTTTCTGGGCGTCCTCCAGTTCTTTTTCAGCCTGGGCCTTCTGCTCTTCATATTCGCTTTTGCCATCTGCAAGCTGCTTCTCCCCGTCCTCCATCTTTTGACGGGCTTCTTCCAGCTCTTTTTCGTTCTGTTCTAATTCTTTCCATCCAGCGTCGATTTCTGCCTGTCCGTCGTCCAGCTTCTGCTGGCTGGCATCGATCTCCGCCTGTCCGGCAGCCAGCTCCTCTGCGGCAGCGTCCAGCTGTTCCTGGCCTTCGGCAAACTGGGCGTTGGCCTGGGCCTTCTGCTCTGCCAGCTCTTTTTCCCCGTCGGCAAGGGCTTTTTCGCCTTCTGTCACCACTTGCTGCTGGGCCTGTACCTCGTCATTGCCCTTTTGCCACAGCTCTTTGGCCCGTTCCAAATCCTCCCGCAGGGAAGCCACCTGGTCTGCAAGGCCCAGCTCCTCCATCCGGGCAATCTGTTCTTCCAGGTCGTTGATCCAGGTTTCCGTCTCTGTCAAAGCGATCTGTGCCAGCTCCAGCTTTTGCTTGCCGTCCTCCAGCGTCTGCCGGTTTTCCTCGATCTCTTTCTCGGCGTCGGCAAAGCCTGCCTCCGCCTGCTGTTTCTTCTCGTTGAACTGCGAAAGCTGGTTGTTGTATTCCAGCTGCCCCCAGCGCAGATCCCATTTGGCGTCGTTGAGCTGTTCCCGTCCCCGGTCCAGCTCTTCCTGGGAGGATTCCAGCTTTGCCTTGCCCTCTTCCAGGGCCTTTTCCCCATCCTCGATCTGCTGTTTGCCGTCGGCGATCTCCTGCTCGCTGTCAGAGAGCTTTTGTTCCGCCTCCGCCAGCTCTGCTTCCGCTTCGGCCTTTTTCTCGTCCAGCTCCTTCTGGGAATCCTCCAGCTCCTGCAGGGCGTCCCCCTTTACTTCGTCGGTGCGCACCACGGTGCGATCCTCGCCCAAAGTCTCCAGCCGTTCCTGGACCTCGTCTACTACCTGGTCGTATTCCTTGTCAAAGGAGCCCAGTTCTTTGGTGTCCGCCACCGTGGCAAATATTTCGGTGTAGGCCGCCATATCAAAGGCGCCCTGGGGCACATAGGCGTACATATCTACCTGCCCGCTGCCCAATGCGCTGGACCCAATGGTAAAGGAGACATAATAGGAGGTCTTTACCAGACCCACCACCGTGAGCTCCTTCTCTTTCATATCGTCGCTCTCTACGGTAATGGTAGAGCCAATGGGGGATTCCTCCCCGTTTTCTGTCTGGCGCAGGCCCAGCACACACTCGCTGTCGTTTTCGGGCCAGCGGCCTTCCAGCAATACCGGCTGATTGATGTAGTCCGGGTCATCTGTAGAGAGGGACTCGGGCAGACTATGGAACCGGGTGGTCAACTCCCGCTCATCCATTATCACCGTGGCGTCGGTCTGGTAGGCGGCCATGACGCCGGTAACGCCTTCCACCTTGGCTGCCTCCTCAGCGTCCTCCTCTGTCAGCCCTAGGGTAGAGAGGATCTGGATGTCCATCATATTGGATTCGTCATAATACCGGTCCACGGTATCCCGCATACTGGGGCCGCAGGAGAGCAGGCCGCAGAAAAAGCCCGCACCCAAGGCCACAATGCCAAAAATGGCCCAGAACCGGCTTTGGGATCTTCGCACTGCCCGGAACATATCCTTGGTGGCAGCGGAAATCCCGCGCTTTCTTCTTGCCATTACCACTCAATCCTTTCTGCGGGAAGGGGATTTTCATTTTTCACCATCTCCAGCACCCGGCCGCTCTTAATGCGGATGACCCGGTCGGCCATGGCGGTAAACGCCTGGTTGTGGGTGATGACGATGACGGTTTTCCCTGTATTGCGGCAGGTGTCCTGAAGCAGCTTGAGGATATTTTTGCCGGTGACGTAATCCAAAGCACCGGTGGGCTCGTCGCACAAAAGGAGCTTGGGGTTTTTGGCCAGGGCCCTAGCAATGGCCACCCGCTGCTGTTCACCGCCGGAAAGCTGGGAGGGGAAATTCTGCATCCGGTCCTGGAGCCCCACCAAGCGCAAGGCCTCTTCGGCGTCCATGGGGTCGCGGCAGATCTGGGAGGCCAGCTCCACATTTTCCAGGGCGGTAAGGTTCTGCACCAGATTATAAAACTGGAACACAAAGCCCACATCATACCGACGGTACTCGGTGAGCTTTTTGCCCGTATAGGAGCTTACTTCCTGGCCATCCAGCAGGATACGCCCGCCGGAACAGGTATCGATCCCTCCCAGGATATTCAGCACCGTGGTTTTGCCGGCGCCGCTGGGGCCTACGATCACCACAAATTCCCCTTTTTCCACCACAAAATCCACCCCGTCGGCGGCAGCAATCTTCTGCCCGCCCATCTGGTAGTATTTGGTGACGTTTTGAAATTCCACAAAAGCCATATTGCATCCTCCACCCAGGCACAGCAAAAACGCACCTGTTTTTGAAAAGGCCCGGCTCCCGGGAAAGCCGCGGCATGATCCGTCTGCTCTCCCGTTTGCCGGGGCTGTCATCTCTATTTTCAGTATACCGGCCTTTTGTGAATAAATCTATGATATCCGGTAAAGTTTGGTTGAAAAAGGGTGTTTATCCAAACAGCTCTGTGGAAAGATACCGCTCTCCCGTGTCAGGCAGCAATACCACTATCTGCTTGCCGGCGTTTTCCGGCAGCGCCGCCGCAGCCTCTGCCGCCCACAGTGCCGCGCCGGAGGTGATACCCGCCAAGAAGCCCTCGGTGCGGGCCAACTCCCGGCAAGCAGTATAGGCCTGCTGGGTAGTAACGGTGACTACCTGGTCGCATACAGAGGGGTCATAGTTTTTGGGGATAAAGTTGGCCCCAATCCCCTGCAATCCGTGAGGGCCGGACTTACCTTGGGTGATGAGGGGGGAATCCGCAGGCTCCACACCAATCACCTGGATATCCGGGTTCTGCTCCTTCAGATACCCGCCGGTACCGCTGAGGGTGCCGCCGGTACCGATACCGGCTACAAAAATATCCACTTTGCCTTCTGTATCCCGCCAGATCTCCGGGCCAGTGGTCTTGCGGTGGGCCTCCGGGTTAGCTGGATTATCAAACTGCCCCGCCAAAAAGGCTCCGGGCAGCTCCCTTGCCAGCTCCTCTGCCTTTTCCACGGCTCCCTGCATCCCCTTGGCACCGGGAGTAAGCACCAGCTCTGCGCCATAGGCAGCCAGCAGCTTGCGCCGTTCCAGGCTCATAGTCTCGGGCATGGTGAGGATCACCCGGTATCCCCGGGAGGCCGCCACACAAGCCAGACCGATGCCGGTGTTGCCGCTGGTGGGTTCCACGATCACCGAACCAGGGCGCAGCAATCCACGATTTTCCGCATCCTCAATAAGGTTCAGCCCTACCCGGTCCTTTACACTGCCAGCAGGGTTAAAGGCCTCCAGCTTTGCCAGCAGGGGAACTTGCAGGCCATGGGCCGCGCTGTATCTTCCCAGCTCTAACAGGGGGGTGTTGCCGATGAGTTCCGGTAAGCTCTTGTAGATCATAGGATCTCCTCCAAACTTAAAAAATTTTCTCCCGGAGAGAATGGCCCCGTCGGGCTCTGTATCTGTATCTTTTTCTATATCTGTCTCTGTATGTGTGTCTGTTTCTGTTTCCGTTTCTGTATCTTTTTCTGTATCTGTATCGGCTGCCATGGCTTTTCAGGCCATGCCCCCGCCAGCCATCGCTTGCAAACGCAAGAGCTGGCCGCCGACCTTTTTATAAAAACAGTGTACCCCGTTTTTTTAGGAACCTCTCCCCGTTTCTCAACCTCTTAGGAAAAAATTCCCGATAGCCTCTAACGCCTTGCTGAACACTGCCGCTTCTTCCGGGGTCAGGGCGTTGAGCACCGCCTGTATCATCTCCTGATGGAACTTTTCATGGAAGCGGTTCGCCTCCCACCCCGCCTCGGTGGCCCGCAGGCGAACAATGCGCTTATCCCGTTCGTCCCGTTGGCGATAGAGATAGCCCTTGCGCTCCAACACCTTTACCGCAGCCGAAAGGGTGCCCGCCGTTACACCCAGCTGTCCGGCCACTTCGGTGCTGCTGTTTTCTCCTGTTCCGCGGCTTTCCAGCACGCACACCGCCTCAATGACGTGCATCTCTCGGGCGGAAAGGTTGGGAAACCCACCCGAGGCAATGGCTGCATCTTCCCGGCGAAGCACTTCATGGAAGATCTCCACCAAAAACTGGTTCATGATTTTTTCCTGCCCCATACTCGTTTACTCCTTCTGTCTGTTCTTTTCCTCGCAGCACAAATTTTTTCCGGTATTCCCGGGGCGTACAGCCGCAGATACGCCGAAACTCTCGGTTAAACGTGCGTGGATTTTCATAGCCGCATTCTGCGCTCACCCAGGAAACCTCTTTATCCGTGGCCAACAGCAGCGTACGGGCGCGGTCAATGCGGAGCTGATTTACATAATCGCTGAGGCTGGTTTTGAGCTTTTCTCCAAACACCCGGGAGATCCGGTATTTTCCCGCTCCCAGCGCCTCCGAAAGGATATCCAGGGACACCGGGCCGGTAAAGTTTTCTGAAATCCATCCCACCACCCGGGCCGTCAAATCGGCAGAAGGGGTCTGAGAAAGTTCTGCCAGGTCCATTTCCGGCAGTGCTCGGGCCAGCAATAATTGTACAAAGGCTTTAGCCGCCGCCAAATTGCCGTTCTGCTCTGTGATCTCCAGCATAGCCGCCATAGCATAGCCGATATCCGGGTGTACCTTTTGGCGGCACAAGGTCGGGGATTCGGGCACACAGCGCAGCAGGGTACGGCGAAAATCCCCCGCCATTTCTACGGGGCACAGCGCCAGCAGCATACAGCTTTCTCCCTGGCTTTCAAAGGAGTGGAGCCTGCCGGGGAATACCAAGGCAAAATCCCCGGCTTCCAACCGGAACTCCCGCTCCCCCTCTCGAAGAAAAATCTCCCCATACTCCACCAGCACTGCTTCCATATCTGCGTGCAGGTGGGGTGGAAAGGTGAGGTTAGGGCTGCGGTGGCAAGCAAAAGCCCCCTGTCGGTTTTCATACAGGGGCAAGCTGCCTGTTTCCTGTGTCAAGAACAAGTCTTGTCCCCCTTTCTGCAACAAATGTCCAATCTGCTCTATGTTCTGTATTATACCTCTAATCCTATGATAATGCAACGAAACTTGCGGATAAAAAAATTACCTTTTTCTCCGTTCCCCAAAATGCGGTTGTACCCGGCGCGCCAATCCGTTATAATGAAAAAAACCACCTTCCGGAGGCGATGACTGTGAAACGAATTTTCTCTCTCAAACGGCTGTCTGTTCTGCTGGCCGTTTTGATAGTGACCCTGCTGTGCAGCGGATGTGAAGACTTGCAGGAACAGCAGGAAGAAAAGATAAAGGAACAGATCTCCCAGGCCGAAGAGCTGTTGGAGCAGCAGGAATACCAAGACGCCCAGGAGATTTTGGAACAGCTTCTGGAGGAATACCCGGAGGACTCCCGGGCCTACGGCCTGCTCTCCGACCTTTTCCTTACCCAGAACGACTGGAAAAGTGCCCGGGACATTCTGGAGCAGGGCATAAAATCTTCCGAAACCCCCGGTTCTCTAAAAGAAAAGCAGGAATCCCTCTCCAAAAAGATAGCGGAACAGGAGTCCGCCGCCGCGGTGCTCCAACCGGCAGTCACCTATTGGGGCAGCACCTATTTCTGGAAATATTCCTCTGCCAGTGTGGAAGCCCAGGGCGCCGCTCCGGAATATCCCTTCCGCAGCGATGCGGAAAACCAGCTCATTTGCCGGGGAGAAGATGGAAAGGAACAGGTGCTGTACACCGGCCCCGGCAGCGGCGATGTGGTGATCTTTCAGGACCGGCTATACTTTTCCGCTGGAGAACAGGGGATGGGCTGTGTACCCCCGGAGGGCGGGGAGGTATCCTTTACCCCAGGGGCTTCCCCGGTAGGCTGTGACCTCTCGTCAGAGGTACTGCTTCTTGCCACCCAGCAAGGAGAAACGCCTCTCTTGGAAACGATGGGGAAAGACGGCAACCGGGCCATTATCGCTGAGGGCACCCTGCTTTCCTTTACCGACGGACTGGTGTATTTCCAGTCCCCAGGGGAGGAAAGCGGCAGACGGGCTTCTCTGTGCTCGGTAAAGCCTGACGGTTCCGACGAAACCCTGCTGGCCCAGGTCATGCTCTATTCCGGAGAGGGCGGCGTGCGGCAGGTGCAGGCCATAGAAGACACCGTCTACTTTTCTCATGGCCGGTACCGGGCAGGGGATGGCGTTTTTGAAGAGGGCAGTCTCTTCCGGGTACAGGCTGATGGCTCCGGTTTCTCCCGGCTGTTTTCCATCTCCTCCCCCGTATTTTCCATCTATCTGGACGGTGAAACCCCCATGCTCCGCTACCAGGCAAACGGGGGAGAAAGCCGCCTGACAGAGATCCCCATGGGTTCCCCCTCTTCTGTCTGTCTAAACCTAGATTCCGGGACTTCCTCTAATTCCCCCATGCCCTGCGGCCCCATAGGCGTCCCCTTTACCGACGGCAAGGGAAACCTGTGGCTCTATCCCGACCGTTCCGGTACCCCCACCCAGCTTCTCTCCTCCTCCGAGGGATACCTGAGTACCGGTAACCTTCCCGCAGATATCAGCCAAGACGGCGCTTCTTGGAACACTGTCAGCCAGCCTTGTATTTCCGGGGGATACCTGTATTTTACCGCCATTGAGAGCACTTATGACCACGCCGGGGATACCTCCGGGGGAGCCGCCGGGTTCCGGCGTGTTTCCAGCCGTGCCATGCGCAAATCCCTCTCTACCGGCGAAACGGAGCTATTGTATTCCTACTGATCCATCCCTACATAACCAAAAACCCCCGGAGCATTTGCTCCGGGGGTTCATTTTATATTTGATGGGGGATTACCGCTGGCCGCGCTTTTTCAGCAGCTGCTCGATCTTCTGGTGAGGATCGATGATGGTGCTTACAGAGTTATCATGGTTCAAAGCGGCGATAAAGTAGGCAATGTACTTGGAGACATCCACCTCAAAGAACCACTCGCGCTCCCGCAGCTCGGGGGAACGATAGGTGAGGTTGCTGCCCAGCACGCCGGAGATCATACCCTCTTTGTAAGCCTTATCAAAGGCGTCCAGGCCATTGGTGAAGATAGCATAGGTGGCATAGGCAAAGATACGGCCTGCCTTCTGCTTCTTCAGGGCATAGGCGATATCCAGCATAGATTCGCCGGAGGAGATGATATCGTCAGCGATGAACACGTCCTTGCCCTCTACGGAAGAGCCCAGGTATTCATGAGCCACGATGGGGTTGCGGCCATTCACCACGCGGGAATAGTCACGGCGCTTGTAGAACATACCCAGGTCTACGCCCAGCACAGAAGCATAGTACATATTCCGGTTCATGGCGCCTTCGTCGGGGCTAACGATCATAAAGTGGTCCCGGGTCAGGGAAATATCCGGCACATTGCGGAACAGAGCCTTCAATACCTGATAGGTGGGCATCACGTTGTCAAAGCCCATGAGCGGCACAGCGTTCTGCACGCGGGGGTCGTGGGCGTCAAAGGTCACCACATTGGCAACGCCCATAGCAGCCAGCTCCTGGAGCATGACGGCGCAGTCCAGGGACTCCCGATAGCTGCGGCGATGCTGACGGCCGCCATAGAGGATCGGCATAATTACGTTGATGCGGTGAGCCTTACCGCTGGTAGCCTGAATGAGCCGCTTCAGATCCTGGAAGTGGTCGTCGGGGGACATGCAGTTCTGTCTGCCAAACATATTGTAGGTGCAGGAATAATTGCCCACATCCACGATAAAATACAGGTCATCGCCCCGGATGGTGGATTTAATCAGTCCCTTTCCATCACCGGAGGAAAAGCGGGGGCATTCGCTCTCCACGATAAAATTGTCCTGGTTGCGGCCTGCTTCCTTGGCCCAGCGTACCAGATGTTCGTTGATTTTCTCGCCCAGTTCCCGGGCGCCCTCCAGAGGAATCAATCCCAAAGGCGCTACGCAGTCGCCTTCACTGAAAAACAGCTGTGCATCCGCTTGTCTGTCCATACCTTTCTCCTTACTTGTCATCAAATATTTATCCGGCATTCTCCCATACCGGACACATTTCTTTTTATTTTTATCATAGCATACATTCCGGCCTGACGCCACAGGAAAAACGCGGATTTTGTCGAGTTTGTGAGGTCTGCCGGGTTCTCTGTAAAGTTCCTGCAAGGTTTTTGGTAAGGAAATAGTGCGTACAAGTTGCTTTTTTGGTTCAAAGACGGGGTTTTCCCCGAGTTTTCACCTGTTTCCACAGAGTTTTCAACAATTCATTTCCGCTTTTCCACTTCTCCCAACGCCTGGGTACGGCGCTGGTTCCGCAGGTCGGCTACCACCATCATGGTCACGCCGCCTAAGATCACCACACATCCCGCCAGCTTCTCCCAGGTCATGGCTTCGTTTAAAAACAGGCAGCCGGAAAGCACGCTGGACACCGGCTCAAACATACAGAATACCGCAGCGGTACTGGCGCCCAGGTCCTGGATGCCCTTTTGCAGCAAGGCTACCGCCAAAAACGAGGTGCAGATGGCCACGATAAAGGTGTAACCCATGGCCAGGGGCGGCAGGAAAAAGTTGATCTTCCCCACCGGGATATCCACCAGCAAAATGGCCATGGCGTTGGTAAACCCCATATAGCAGGCCACCTTGTTGGGGTTCATAGAGCGCAGGGGAGATTTATCCATGCCGGTGAGGTAACAGCCATAAGTCACCGCAGAAGCCAGCGCCAGCAGGATACCCGGCATTCCGGCGGCTCCGTCCCGGTCCAGGAAGAAAAACACGCCGAACGCCGCCGCCAACAAAGCCAGCAGCTTCCAACGGCCCAGCCGTTCTTTAAAGATCACCCGGCAGATCAGCGCCGTGACTACCGGATACAAAAAGTGGAGGGTGGTAGCCGTCCCCACCCCCACATAGTTGTAGGATTCATACAGCATATAGGTGGTGCTGGCGCGGAACACCACGCCCACCAGCAGCAGGAATCCCAGTTCCTTTAGGGTAATGCGGAAGGGGATTTTTTTCGCCAGCATCACGCATAACAGCACCGGCACCACCATCAGGTTCCGGTAAAACGTAAGGGTATTGGCGTTGCTCCCCATATCAAAGGTCATACTGGCCAAGATCGGGGTCACGCCGAAAAGCAGGGCGGAAACGATGGTAAAAATCATTCCGCGGAGCATACGGTTCAAAGGGCTCATCTTCCTTTACTGCAAAATAAAATCACACCGATTCGGCAATCTGATACAGCAGCTTTTCGGTATCCTCCCATCCCAAGCAGGGGTCGGTGATGGATTTGCCGAAGATACGGTGGTCGGTAATGGGCTGGTTGCCCTCTTCCAGATAGCTTTCGATCATCACGCCTTTTACCAGCTTTTTCAGCCCGGGATGATACCGGCGGCTGTGGAGCACCTCGCTGACAATCCGCACCTGCTCCTTATACTGCTTGTTGGAGTTGGAGTGGTTGGCGTCGATAATGGCGGCGGGGTTTTTCAGTTCCCGTTTTTCATACTGTTCCAGCAGGCGTACCAAATCCTCATAGTGATAGTTTGGCACACAGGTTCCATACTTATCCACGCCGCCCCGGAGGATGACATGGGCCAGGTCATTGCCAGAGGTGGTCACGTCGCAGCCCCGGTAAATAAAGGTATGGGGCCACTGGGCAGCGGTAACAGAATTGAGCATCACGGAAAAATCGCCGCTGGTGGGGTTCTTCATGCCCACCGGGATATCCATGCCGCTGGCGGTCAGGCGGTGCTGCTGGTTCTCCACAGAACGGGCGCCCACGGCCTCATAGGAGAGCAGGTCGTCTAGGTAGCTGCGATTTTCCGGGTACAGCATTTCGTCGGCGGCGGTGAGGCCGGTTTCCGCCATGGCCCTCAGGTGCATTTTGCGGATAGCGATAATGCCCCCCAGCAGGTCGGGGGCCTTGTCCGGTTCCGGCTGATGGAGCATCCCCTTATAGCCCTCGCCGGTGGTGCGGGGCTTGTTGGTATAAATGCGGGGGATGAGCAGCAGCTTATCCGACACCTTCTCGTTGACCTTTGCCAGCCGGGAAACGTATTCGCACACCGCGTCCTCATTATCGGCGGAGCAAGGGCCCACGATCACCGCGAACCGGTCGGATTCCCCGGTAAACACGGCGCGGATTTCCCGGTCGCGCTGGGCTTTTATTTCGGCCAGCTCTGGAGAAAGGGGAATTTCCTCCTTGAGCCGGGCGGGCAGGGGCAGTTCTTTGTTTAGCTTCATCGCCATAGCGGCGCCTCCTCTCTAAAAACAGGGGTTTTATTCTTTGCGGGGACAGTCCCCGTCATAACACTGTTGACAGTCTTCTTCTGTTTGGCCTTCCAGACAGCACAAATAATAGTCGCATTCGTCGCAGCAGCACTCGATAGGCAATCCCTTGTCATCCAAATGGCTGCCGTTGCCGGGACAATCCCTACCTTCATTTCCAGGTATTAACTCGATTCCAGTAACATCTATAATCATTTTATTTCCCCATTTCTGTATGTGTACATTATTTAATGTACACATTATTTATGATACACATTGTATAGCGTATAAATCTATATGTAAAGGGGAAAATTGGGATATTATCTCACCAAAGCATAAGTGATGTACACATACCTTATGATTGCATTAGATATTATCAATTTATTGGAGAAAAAAGGAAAACCAAATACTGCGCATCGGATAAAGGCAGAGGGGAGTTTGTATGATTAAATTAAATATTCTGGAGTTATTGGAGAAAAACGGAAAGACAAAATACTGGCTATATAAGCAGATGGGCATGAGCTACCAAAACTTCACCAAGATGATCCGCAACGAAACAAAATCCATCCGCTTTGAGAACATCGAAACACTATGTCTCCTGCTGGAATGCACACCCAATGAGCTTTTTACCATTACAGAAGATTAAAACAGAGGCACCCTCCGCAAGGAAGGTGCCTGATTTTTTATCCATTCAGGGAAATCCCGTGGACCCAAAAGAAAAATACTCTCGCCAAGCGGGCCGCACAGGCCCCTTTTTTTCTTGCAGAAAAGTGAAGAAAGCCAAGGCTTTCTTCCTGAAGTTGACGCAAGCGTCAACTTTTAAATTATAAATCCCACCGGGACATTTCCCAATTCACCACCAAAAATGCGCCCTGCGGCATAGGGGTTTCGCCCATTGCGATGGGCGCCCGGGGACGCTGTCCCCTGGACCCCTGCGATTTTTTGAAAAAAATCGAGTAAAACTTTTGCGTTCGCGGGGCAGCAAGTTTCTTATTTGTAGCCGCTACCCCGCGTATTGCCTGCGGGGGCGTCCCCGCCGCGGGGCAGCAAGTTTCTTATTTATAGCCGCTACCACGCGTATCGCCTTTTTATTTCTTACAGCAGCGTCCGGCGCAGCTCCTCGCCGCTCTTAGCGCTCAGGTAAGCCGGCGGGATATCCAACATGGTACGGCAACCGGTCTGGCCTTCCTTCTGCATCCGCACAGCGGCACGGGCACAAGCCACGATCACAGAAGAGGTAAACTCCGGGTTGGAGTCCAAATTCAGGCGGTATTCGATTACGTGATGGTTCTCATCCTCCCAGCCGGTCTTGCCGCTGCGGATGACACAGCCGCCATGAGGCAGGCCCTTGTGGTCGCGGTCCAGCTCTTCCTGGGAGATAAAGTGAACAGTGGTGTCGTAGTCGCTGAAATAGTTGGGCATAGTCTTGATCTCGTTCTCAATCCGAGCCTTGTCTGCGCCTTCCTTTGCCACTACATAGCACAGGCGGGTGTGCTTCTCCCGAGTGGTCAGCTCCGGCTCTTTGCCGGCGCGCACGGCTTCTACCGCGCTCTCCACCGGGATGGTATACTGACGGGCGTCCTGCACGCCTTCAATGCGGCGGATGGCGTCGGAATGTCCCTGGCTCACGCCCTTGCCCCAGAAGGTGTAGTCCTTGCCGGTAGTCAAAATCGCGTTAGCGTACAGGCGGTTCAGGGAGAACATACCCGGGTCCCAGCCAGCAGAGATGACAGCCACTTTACCAGCGGCCTTGGCGGCCTTATCCACAGCTTCAAAGTGCTCCGGGATTTTGGCATGGGTGTCGAAGCTGTCCACCACGTTAAAGTAAGCGGCCATAGCCGGGGTCTGCACGGGCAAGTCGGTAGCGCTGCCGCCGCAGAGGATCAAAACGTCGATCTCGTCTTTCATCTCGGGAGCCTTGTCCATGGAATACACCGGGACATTGGGGGTAAGGATGGAGACGGAAGCCGGGTCACGGCGGGTAAATACGGCTTTCAGTTCCAGGTCGGGATTATGCTTAATGGCGCACTCCACGCCGCGGCCCAAGTTGCCGTATCCTGCAATACCAATACGAATACTCATGATTACATTTTCCTTTCTGCTATGGTATAAAACTATCTATAAGAATGTGCATAAGCACAGAAAAAGCTGGCAATCCGCGTAGTAGCGGCTGTAAATAAAGAACTTGCTATCCCGCGAACACAAAAGTTTTACTCGATTTTTTTCAAAAAATCGCGGATTCCAAAGGCAGAGCCTTTGGCCGCTCTCCGCAGAGAGCGGAACTCTTATGCCGCAGGGCGCATTTTTGAAAAGTGAATTTGAAATCTCCTGGTAGGAGATTTCAAAGAGAAAAACTTTTTGCAAGAAAAAAAGTTTTTCTTCTGCATTCCTAACGACGGCTAAGTTTGCTTTGCCGCTGTTTTCCACGCGCACTGATTCCTATCATCCAATGCCGCCGAAGAAAATACCCAGTACATATACTGCCAAGGTCAGGCCCACAAACAAGTACTTCGTCGCCGGCTCAAACCTCACCGCCATAAAAAACACGAAGAACAAAGGCATCATCACCTTGTTCATCTTCTCGATTCCCCGGGAAATGCCAAACAGCATCACAGCAAAAGTCAGGGCCAGCCACAGCGGAGCCTACACACGCGATAATAAATCCCGTTTTACTGGCACAGGGGTGCTGCGGCACTTCCTATTATACACAACTCCCCTTCCTCTGACAAGATTTTTGCAGGATTCCTCCCCATATTTTTCATTTTCTCCCGGGCTTCCACACCTATCCCCGAAAGACATTTTCCAAAAAGAACGCTAGACAGTAAAAAGCTGCACCATCTCTCAAAAAAGAAGGGCCTCCAGCACTGCCGGAAGCCCTTTCAGTTTATTCCCCAAAATTACAATTTCATCCAATCTGCCCCTCTGGCAGAAAACGCTGCTTACAGCTTGGAATAGCCGTAGCTGTTTACCAGCGCGTCCACCTTCTGGCCCTGGCGGCACATGGGGCACTCATGGCTGGTATAGGTCTCATAACCCGGCACATCATCGCCGGTAAAGATAGCGTTGACCCGCATTCCTTCTACCTCGTCCACTGCGCTGAAAATAGAGGAAACGCCGGCAGCAATTCCGCCGTAATACTGGATACACTCGGCGCTCTTGCGCACGGTGATACCGGTGGTGACAGAGGCCATGAGGATAAGCACATGTTTGCCGCGGATCATGGGCTGGATGTTATCCCGGAAGATCATCTGGCCGTTGGCGTCATACTCAGGGGTCACCACATAGATGGTCTGGTGAGCGTTGATGGACATAAAGCCGGAGTGGTTCAGCTCCTGGGCCAGATACGCTCCGATGACCTGGGTGCCATCCAAACAGACGATGGTATCCACCACGGTATTGGCGATATAATGAGGAACCAGCGCCTTGGCGGCGGCTTCCGCCTCGCTCTGGCGGGTTTTCAGAGTCGTCATATCGATATAATAATTGACGTGGGAGTGGTTGGTGGCAAAATGCCCATGGGCGATCTTCAGGGGCACATTGCTGTTTTTCGATGTGATTTTAAAGGTACGTTCTTCCATGGAATAGCCTCCCTTCCCGCTGTCTGTCAGGGGCAGAGAAAGCGGGCATTTTTTATTATTATAACTATATTTTATCAGGATTTCAAGAAAAATATTTAATAAATCTAGCAAAAACGAAGTATTTTTTCCTTTTATTTCCAATGCAGCCTCCGATATTCTCCCGGAGTCATCCCCTCCTTTTTCCGAAACTGGCGTATAAAGCACTTTTTGTTAGAAAATTCCCAGAAAAGAGCGGCTTCCCGCACCGAAACACCATATTCCGAAAGTAAGCCTCTTGCCGCGTCCAGCCGTGTGCGAATGATGAACTGGGACAGGGACATCCCCATGCACTGTTTCAACAGGGCCGAAAGGGAATCACGTGATACCCAAACTGTTCCGCCACATTAGAAACCATAACATAGGCGAAATGACGGTGTGGATACACAGCAAAGAGATGTACGCCTGTTCCATAAAAAGTCAAAATAATGATAAAAGCCCGCGGAAAGTTACTAGGCTTTCCCGGGCTTTTGCAGTATGGTAAGGGTAACAATGATTCTGGGAGGAATAAAGATGACAAAAGTAAAAATCGATCCGGGCGTATGCGGGCTTATCACTGCTGTGGAGGCAGAATCGGAGGACGGCATGGAGGTCACCCTCAAGGTGAAATCCGGCTGTGAAGCCATCCGGAAAATGTTTGAAGAACTGGGCGACGCCTTCGACGCCTATGAGCTGTGCCTGGGCAAGCCCGGCACCGGCCCCCTGTATGAGTACGCGCAGGAACATTTCCCGGGACACTGTGCCTGCCCGGCCATTGCCGGCATCACCAAAGCGGTGGAGGTCGCCTGTCGTTTGGCACTGCCCAAAAACGCCGCCATTACTTTTGAGACAGAATAAACAATCGCCCCTGAGAAAACACTCTCAGGGGCGATTTGGTTTATATAGTAGAAATTTTATCCCTTCATGGTGCGCACCAGCACAGCCTTCTGGGCATGGAGACGGTTTTCGGCCTCGTCAAAGATCTCGTTGGCGTGGGCTTCGAACACCTCGGCGGTGATTTCCTCTTCCCGGTGAGCGGGCAGGCAGTGAAGCACCATGGCGTCAGAGTGTGCCTTGGACATGAGTTCGGCGTTTATCTGATATCCGGCAAAGGCAGCTTCACGGGCAGCCTTCTCTTCTTCCTGTCCCATGGAGGTCCACACGTCGGTGATTACCACATCGGCGTCCACAGCAGCTTCCAGAGGCTTGTCGGTCATAAAGAACTTATCGCCGTACTGGGCGGCAAAGTCCAGGATCATCTGGGGCGGACGGTAGCCCTCGGGGCAAGCTGCGGCAACGCTCATGCCAACTTTCAGGCAGCCTACGATCAGGGAGTTCATCATGTTGTTGCCGTCACCGATAAAGCACATCTTCAGGCCTTCCAGAGAGCCTTTGTACTCCCGGATGGTCATCAGGTCCGCCAGAATCTGGCACGG
>CALWVH010000065.1 GCA_944384915.1 uncultured Clostridia bacterium
AAGAGGAAGCAATACAATTCATGCTGGACAACAGCCCATTTCCTATGGAATATGGCGATTTTATAACCGAATATGCCTCTTATTTGGGAAACCCGCAGAAAATAGCGGAAACTTTCGGAGCACTTGCAGATTTAGAAAGGCAGCTGAAGCATATCATCCAATATCCGGAGTATATCCGTTCGATGGAGAAAAAGCGGGACGAGATGAAAAAAGCCTCCATCTTTAATAAACCCGGTACTTTTTCTTATCGGAACATTGAAAAAACGCCGGAGGATTTTCGAGGGTTGGAATCTCTTCCGCTATCCCTTGGGCCGGAAAATTTTTTACTGGCCATCTCCACCTATCTATCGGCTGACTTTTGCGTGATCCTGCTGCTGTTACTTTTATGTATTTATCTTTTTTGCCAGGAAAGGGAAAACGGACTGCACCGCTTTATCCGCAGCACTCGGTTAGGGCGATTCCCGGTAGCTCTTTCAAAGCTCATGGTCTTATTGGTCTGTGCGGTGGCGTTGTGGCTTTTGTTCTATGGAACCGTAATGGCGATTGCTGTTACGGTCTACGACTTTGGCGATCTTTCCCGGGTGATCCAATCCCACTCCTCCTTCCGGGGAGCCAGTGTGCCAATGACGGTTTTTCAGTACTTGGCTGTGGTGCTTTTAGGGAAGCTCCTGTTGGTGATTTCCTGTGCACTGCTGTTTGCGGTGGTTTTTTCCCTTTTTTCCAATATAAAAACTATTGTTTTGCTGTTAGGGGTCTTCTTTGCGGCGGAATATACCGCCTATGCGTTGATCCCCCTTCAATCCTACCTGAATATCCTGAAATATTTGAATTTTTTTGCGTATGCCGATTCCTATTCCTTGTTTGCCGAATACTATAACATCAATTTGTTTGGCTTCCCGGTTTCCCGTATCGCCAGCGCTCTATGCTGCCTGCTGTTTTTGATCCTCGTTTTACCGATCCTTTATTTTCTGTGCAACGGGCGGTCCTGGAATCTTACTTTTTCCTTGCCAAAACTGCGTGGTAAAAAGCTCCGCCCCGTCCGCGGTGCGGCCAGCCTGTCCCGGCAGGAAGGCTTTAAAGCGTTTGTTTCCAATAAAGGATGGATTTTCGTGGCGGCTGCCCTGATAGCAGGGGTCTATAGCATAGATACCAGCACCCTGTACATGGATTTTGACAATAGTGTGTACTGGTCATACGCAGAGCTTTTGGAAGGCCCAGTAGATGCGGAGCATGAGGCTATTTTGCAGAAAGAGGAAGCGCGTTTTTCCAATATCGGGCAGGAGGTCCAGGCAGCGCAGTCTGCTTATCAGGAGGGGACTCTTTCCCAGCAGGAATATTACAGCAAAATACAGGAACTGGATTCCTTCGATAAACGGATGGAAGGGTTTGATAAGGCAAAGAGGCAGTTTGAAAAGCTACAGGCTTTAGAAGAGGAGACCAGCCGGGAATTGTCCTTCAGCAATCAACTGCAATACAATTATATTTTTCATAACTCTTTTCGCTCGTGGATCACAGCGGTTCTCTTTGCGTGTTTGCTTATCCTTGCCCTCAGCAGCTTTTATCCCTCTGATTATCAGTCGGGGATGGATTCCCTTCTCCGCAGCATGAAGTATGGCCGCCGGCGGCTGATGCTTTACCGGATGGGTTATGGAGCCTTGGCGGCGGCGGGAATGCTGACGATCCTGACCATCCCGCATATCATCACCATCAGTGCTCAATATGGCTGGCCGGATCTTTCCATACCGATCCAAAGTATAGAGGGGTATGGTTATCTTTCTTGGAATCTGACCGTAGGGTGGTTTCTGTTTTTTAATTTGGTTTTGCAGTATATGACCGCCGTGGTTTTAGCCTTGGTGATCCTTGCGGTTTCTACCTTTGTAAAGACCCAAAGCCTGACCATCCTCTCTTGCTGCATCCTGATACTGTTCCCATTGCTGCTGCAGTTGGTAGGCGTTTCAGCGATGGATTGGTTTACACTCAACAACGGGTTGGTGCTTTTTAACGGGTTTGATTCCCACGGTTTTGAGGAAAATATCATGTATTACGCCGTATTATTAGGAGTGGGTATAGGTAGTTTTAGCCTTATCCAAAAAGCCTTTTCTCCCTTAAAGTGAGGGAATCTAATAATTTGTGTAAAAAAGAGAATTCCTGGTGAATATAACGCAGGAACTCTCTTTTTTACTTGGGGTCACATTTATGTAGTATGAAGTGTTGACAAAATAGATATCAACACTTTTTGCATAAAGAAAGTCACTCACAAATAGATGGTTGTAATAGAAGGAAATATATTAGTACTTTCCATAATAACGTATCGCTTTCAGTTTTTCATCCACCAATAAACCTTATTGCGATACTTAGCCAGTTTTTTGCTGAGCCATTCCAAAAGCAGGGGAAATCCGAAGGGGCTGAATAAGCAGGTGCATATTCCCAGGGTAACTTTGCCATAAACAGGTGTGCTGATGTAGAGAGAAATAAGGAAAGCAATGCCGCAAAGGACAAACACAATAAAGAAAAACATTTCGCCTAAATCCCAAAGAATATCAGATATCAAAAACAATATGGTAAGAAGAACAAAGAGAATCCCGCCCACAATCACACGAAAAACTTTCAAAAGGAACCCTTCTTTCATTGAGAATTGATCCCCTATGTGCGAGGCAGATGGAACAGCCTGACACATAGGGGATTCTTTTTTGTCAAGCACGACATAATGTCGCAGTTCTATGTATGCAGTGTGTTATCAGGAAGCGAACTGGTATCCCCCAGCAATACCGATTTGTATGGGATCTCAACCCGCTGTACCACTATGCCTCCATCATGCGGGATGTAGTGTTATATGGCGTGATGCCCTCGGAGCGCACCCTGCTTATCGCCACGGCGTACAGCCTTTTGATGCTGCTCACCGGTATTACGGTTTTTCGCAAATATCAGGACCGAATTTATCTGCACTTATAAGGAAGGAGGGGTTGTTGTGGAACCGGTGGTTTCGGTACAGGATGTTTCTATGATGTTCCGGCTCAGCCGGAACCGGGAATACCGTATGAAGGAATATGTGCTCAATCTGGTACGAGGACGGCTGGAATATGAGGAGTTTTGGGCACTGCGGAACGTTTCCTTTACCCTTTCCAGAGGGGAATCTATTGGGCTGGTGGGGGTCAACGGCTCCGGAAAATCCACCCTATTAAAGCTCATCGCCGGGATCATGAGGCCCACCAGCGGGAGGATTATCACCCGGGGCACCATCGCTCCCCTGATTGAGATCAATGGCGGATTTGACCGCACCCTTTCCGCCCGGGAGAATATTTACCTTACCGGGGCTATGCACGGCCACACTCGGGCGTATATGGACCGTTGCTTTGATGAGATCATCGACTTTGCCGAGCTGTGGGACTTTGTGGATGTGCCGGTGGTCAACTATTCTTCAGGAATGCTTTCTCGGTTGGGGTTTGCCATCGCCACCCTTTCCAATGCCGATATCATTATTGCAGACGAGGTGCTGGCGGTGGGGGACGCCAAGTTTCGCAAAAAGTGCCAGGATCGCATGAAGAAAATGCGGGAAAATGGCGCGGCGATCCTGTTTGTGTCCCATTCTCCCCAGCAAGTACAGACGGTGTGCCAGCGTGCTTTGTGGCTGGAAAAAGGCCGGGTGAAAATGGAGGGCACAGCCCGGGAGGTGTGTGCAGCCTATGGAAAAGCGTGACCTTCCCGGTGGAAAGCTCCTGATGTGCGCTTCCCGCGGCTCCCATTTGCGCCAATTTCATGGGCCTTATGTGGAGTGGCTGGCCCAACACGGCTGGCAGGTGGATACTATTTCCCAGGGAAAGCCAGAGCTTTCCGGTACACGTCGGGAGTGGGAATTGGAGTTCTCTAAAAAGGAATTTTCAATTAAAAATATACAAACTGTATTTTTAATACGAAACCTCCTCCGCTGGGAAAAGTATGACGTGGTGGTGGCTCACGCCACACTGGCAGGGATTTTGACCAAGTTAGCGGCAGTACTGGCGGGTGGGCCTCGCTTTCGGCTGGTGCTGGTGTGCCATGGGTATCTGTTTCGAGAAGGGGGAGGGTGGAAAAGCCGCCTGTATACCCGAGGGAGCGAGTCCGCTCTTTCCCTGCTGGAAAGCCCGCAGCAGCTGGCAAAAAAATTAAAGGAGTATCCGGTGATCTCCTTTGATGTGTTCGATACCCTAATTCTGCGCCCGGTGGATTCCCCCGCCGATGTTTTCGACCTGGTGGGAGCCAGACTGGGATATTTGCATTTTCGCCAGGTGCGGGTGCAGGCGGAACAAAAAGCGCGGGAGGAAAAATACCGCCAGTACGGCACCCATGAGGTGACCCTGGCGGAAATCTATACGTATCTGGAAACTTATGTTATGGGCCCATTGGCAAAGCGCGCCATGGAATTAGAATGGAACACAGAAAAAGCTCTGTGTTTTGCCCACCCTTATTTTTTGCAGTTGTATCAGCTTTTGCGGCAACAGGGGCACCAGTTGGTGCTGGTTTCGGATATGTACCTGCCGGCTGCAAAAATTCGGGAACTATTGGAAAGCTGCGGGTATGCGCCACCCAAAAAGCTGTATGTCTCCTGTGAATATGGCAAAAGCAAAGCAGAGGGGAGCCTGTTCCAGCTGGTTGGGGAGGAGTGGGCAGGAAAAAAGCTGCTGCATATTGGCGACCACCCGATCTCCGACGGAGAAATGGCTCGCAAAAGCGGACTGGATTCTCTTTGTTTTCCCAGTGTTAGGCAGCAGGGGCGCTCTTATCGCCCTGAGAAGATGTCCTCTATGGTGGGGTCGGCCTACCGGGGCATGGTAAACGCCCATCTTCACAGCGGCTTGCACATTTACAGTCCCCAATACGAATATGGCTATACTGTGGGTGGTCTGCTAGCGGTGGGGTATTGCAGTTATATCCACCACCGTGCCA
Organism: uncultured Clostridia bacterium; assembly: GCA_944384915.1. Lineage (GTDB taxonomy): Bacteria > Bacillota > Clostridia > Oscillospirales > Acutalibacteraceae > Heritagella_A. Next base: position 4,924 of record CALWVH010000065.1, read on the forward strand.
AAGGAATGGACAAGGTGTTTTTTTTGGCTCGGGATGGGGAACTGCTGTTTGAAATTTATCAGAAATTATATCCCGGTGCGCCCTGTGAATATGTGTATTGGTCTCGGCGGGCTTCTTTAAAACTGGTTTGCGACAGGTATAGAAACGATTATTTTATACGTTTTGTATATGATAATTTAAAAAAAGGCCGGACACTAGCCCGGCTTTTGGAGGAAATGGAGCTGGAAGTTCTGCTGGAGGAAGTAGTTTCCCATAGCGGGATTTCCTCACAGGAGGAGATAACGTCCCGAAATGCGGACTTGCTGGTGGAGGCGCTCATTTCCCTGTGGGAGAAGGTGCAGAAAGTTTATGCGCCTCAGCGGGAGGGAGCCCGGCGGTACTGGCAAAAGGTTTTGCAGGGATGCAGACGCGCTTGCGCGGTGGATATCGGCTGGGTAGGGAGCGGAGCTGTCTATCTGCGGGAGCTAGTGATGGAGGAATGGAAGATTCCCTGTGAGATTACCGGCCTGTTAGCAGGCACAGCCAGCGCCTATGTACCGGGGAGCGAGGGGAATCAAGGAATGTTTCAGACAGGGGTGTTGGACGCCTATCTGTTTTCTCAGGAACATGATCGGGCGCTGTGGTGTGAGCATGACCCGGGAAAACGGCACAATGTGTATCTGGAAATGCTGTTTACTTCTACAGCTCCCAGCCTGCGGGGATTTGACATAAAAGGCCAGGATGGATTTGTTCTGGATTTCTGCGAGCCGGAGCCTACAGATTCCCAGGTTATCCAGGAGCTGTGGCAGGGAGTGCTGGCCTTTGCAGAAGAATACCGGCGGCGGTTTTCTCAGTTCCCAGAGCTGCTGCGCATTTCCGGCGCGGACGCCTATGCGCCCTTCCGGCTGGCGGCGGAGACGGGGGAACCTTATTGGAAGCTGGTGTTCCCAAATTTGCAATTCCAGGAAAACCTTTTGCCATAACGCAACGCGGCCCCCTCCGTCAATGGAGGGGGCCGTTTTATCAGGCATTTTCTTTAGAACTGGATGGGGATTCCTGGGTAATATGGATACGCTTGTCAGGGATGCCGTGGAGCAGATGGTGTATCCGCCGGTAGTAAAAAATCACCAGGATTAACACGGCCCCAGTCCAGGCGGCGATTTCGGCAAAATAGATGCCGCTTTGCCCCAGCCATATGGGTAAAAGCAGGGCGCAGCCAATACGCATGGAAAATTCGGCCACACCGGAAACCATGGGGATCACCGTATCGCCCATGCCCTGGAGGGCGGAGCGGTACAGATGGAGGAGATACAGCACAAACAGCAGGCAGCACATGACGAACAAGTAGGTATAAGCTACCTCCAGCGCCGCCTGTACCTCTTCCGGTTCTCCTGAAATAAATAACAAAAGAAAGTATTTTCCCAAAAAGATCATGGCAATAGAGATCAAAAGGGCGGTAGCTACCGCCATTTTCAGTGCGGAGCGCATACCAGTACGGATACGTTCATATTTTCCTGCCCCCAAATTCTGTCCGGTATAGGTGGCCATGGAAAAGCCAAAGGAGGTGGCGGCCAGCTCCAGAAGGCCATATAGCTTGTTGGTAGCAGTAAACCCGGCCACAAAGATAAATCCAAACCCATTGATAACAAATTGTACCACCATTCCACCTACGGCGATCACCGTATTTTGGAATGCCATAGGAAGCCCCAGTTGGAACAGGCGGCGGCAGAGAGTACCGTCTACACGCCAATCCTCTTTTTGCATTTTTAAAATGGTAAGGCGGCGCAGTGCCAACAAACAGAAGATGCAGGAACACCCCTGGGCAATCACGGTAGCCGAAGCCGCCCCAGGAATTCCCCAATGGAAGACCATGACAAACAGCAGGTCAAGGCCGATATTGATTACCGAAGCCACCAGCATAGCATATAACGGTGTGCGGCCGTCTCCCATAGCCCGGAGGATGGAGGCTAGCATATTATAAGCGGTTACAATAAACACACCGGAAAAGATAATCCGCAGATAAGAGAGGGAATCCGGCAAAATGTCTGCGGGGGTATTGAGAATATGAAGAAGGGGTTCTGCGGTAAGCAGGCTGGCCGCTGTCACCACTACGGCAATGACTACTGACAAAAGGCAGCTCATGGCCGTTACCTTGCGGAGCCCGTCTCCATCGCCTGCGCCAAAGCGCTGGGAAATGAGAATGGAAAATCCCTGAGTAAATCCCATAATGATTCCCAGTACCAGCCAGTTGAGCCAGTCGGAGGCTCCCAAGGCCGCCAGGGCTTCTACCCCCAATACCTGCCCAACTACCATGGTATCCACCATGGTATATAATTGCTGACAAATACTTCCCGCCATTAGAGGAAGGGCAAATGATAACAACAGTCCTGCCGGTTTTCCGGTAGTCATATCCTTAATTCGCTCTGCCATACGGAACGCTCCTTAATATGAAATAATCTTGTAAACACAGATATTATAACAATACAATTTTTATGGGCGGAAAGTCAAGAGGAAAAGGAGTTTTGAAGTAGCTTGACCAAAACCGGAGACAGGTTTATACTTTATTATGTAAATAGTTAAGTAGCTGAAGAAAGGATAGGGATGCTATGAGAGACCGTTTAGGAGAAGAAAAAGTAGGAAAGCTGCTGCTGCAATTTGCCGTTCCCAGTGTAATCTCCATGTTGGTGAGCGCGCTTTATAATATTGTAGACCAGATTTTTATTGGAAATGGTATCGGTATCAACGGCAACGCCGCCACCAATGTTGCGTTCCCATTAAGTACCCTGTGTACTTCTCTAGCCTTGCTGTTTGGTATCGGCGGTGCCTCCAATTTTAATTTGAATATGGGAGCAGGGGAATATAAAAAGGCAGGAAAATATGTGGGAAACGCAGTGTTCCTGCTAATTTCCTCGGGTGTTATTCTATGCATGGTGGTGCGTATCTTCCTCCAGCCCCTGATGATTCTTTTTGGCGCCACAGAGGATACTTTGGGGTATGCTTTGGAATATACGGGGATCACCTCTTTTGGTTTTCCTTTTTTGATTCTTTCCACCGGCGGTAGTGCCCTGGTAAGAGCAGACGGCAGCCCCAAATTTTCCATGGCCTGTATGCTGTCCGGCGCTATCATCAATACCATTTTTGACCCGCTGTTTATCTTTGGGTTCCATATGGGAATGGCAGGGGCTGCCTGGGCTACGGTACTGGGGCAGATCGTTTCCGGCTGTATGGTACTGTGGTATTTGCTGCGGTTCCGCTCGGTTCATTTGGAAAAATCCTGCTTTGTTCCCAAGCTGCGGTATTGTCTGCGGGTGGCGGCTCTTGGCACATCTAACTGTTTTAATCAGATCGCCATGATGGTAGTGCAGATCGTTATGAACAACACCATGACCTATTATGGCGCTTTGTCGGTTTATGGGCAGGAGATTCCTCTGGCCTGCTCCGGTATTATCAATAAGGTAAATATGATTGCTTTTTCCCTAGTCATCGGAATTTCCCAGGGATTGCAGCCTATTACCAGCTTTAACTATGGTGCAAGAAAATACGGACGAGTATGGAGTTCTTACCGGTTAGCGGTGACAGCCGGTACAGTGATTTCCGTTTTATCGTTTTTGTGCTTCCAGCTTTTCCCTCGGCAGATTATTTCTTTGTTTGGTTCGGGCAGTGAAGAGTATTTTGCTTTTGCAGAGCGGTATTTCCGGATTTTCCTGTTGTTTACCTTTATCAACGGTATTCAGCCTATTACTTCCAATTTCTTTACCGCTATGGGCAAGGCGCCCAAAGGCGTGTTGATGGCCCTAACCCGTCAGGTGA
>CALWVH010000066.1 GCA_944384915.1 uncultured Clostridia bacterium
TTTGAAAATAAGCAAGATTTCCACTACAGAACTTTCACCACAAAAACGCCGTAAACTTCACGCCGTTTTCTGTATTCACCATGCTGTGCTGTATTCCATGGTGATCCAGGATGGTCTTGGTGATATAAAGCCCCAGGCCGCTGCCGCCGCTGTTCCGGTTCCGGGATTTGTCAACCCGATAGAATGGTGTGAAGATACGCTCCAAATCTTCCTCGGCAATGTGGATGCCGAACACCCTTATGGTACACTGCGAAGGTGGAGTTGAGATATTTTTTAGGTGGAGTTGGCGATAAGGTAAAAAAATGGCGGCCTCGATTTGTTCAAAGCCGCCGCTGGATGGTATGGGTGTGTCAAAATGCTGCTGAACAATGGCCTTTTATGGACTGTTGTCTATTGCAGAAGTTTTTCATAAGTAAACCGCCCCATAGATTTTTGCAGCAAAATCCAGGCGAGTACCGCACAAACCACGCCAAGGCCCAGCAGAATCCAGACATTCATGAGAAGAACACCAGTAAACTGCCCCACGATCAGCAGAAGCAGTGGATGGAGCAGGAAAACGGCAACCTGCTGAGATTCCTCCACACTTTGCGCCTTGGCAGAACCTCGGACGATAAGGGTAACGGCAATCAGGGAGATCGCCGGAGACACCAGCAACAAGACCACCAGCCAGCTGATGCTGGGAAGCAGCAATCTACCCATAAGGAAAAACAGTTCTGTTTCGATAACAAGGAACATAGCCACGAATGAGATCAGCGAGACAAGCATACTCAAAAGGAAAGAAGCCCATACCTTTGCCCGAAAAATCTGCTTGAGCGTAAGCGGGCAGTAGAGCAATGTTTCCAGGGTATGACGTTCTTTTTCTCCCACAAAGGCACTGGCCGCCATAATGGAAGCGGTCATAATAGGGATGACCAAAAAGAATACCGGCAGGATATAATTCAGAATCATGCTGGAGAGCGTAAGCTCCAAACTGTCCATGCGGGATGTTTCGGGGAGCAGGTCCAGCAGTTTCATAATATCCGGATCATCCGGTATGAAATGGATGGTAATCACAAAAATAGAAGGCAGCACAATGGTCAGAATCAGAGGGACAATTAAAAGAGCGAAAAATAGTCTGCGGTTAGCCGCGACACCACGGAAATCCTTTTTGATGATCGCATACATGGTAGTTTTCATATCCCTCGTCCCTCCTTTCTGCCGGCAGTCAGCGCGAAATAGATATCTTCCAGACTGGGTTCCATAAGATTGACAGAATAGATATCTTCACCAGCCTCCACGAGCTTTCGCACCAAACCCGGAATTTCTTTTTTGTCCCGTATATTGACTTCAAATTCATTGGCTCCGCGCTTCACAAAATTCAGGCCGTCCTGAACAGCCGACGCGCAGACACAAAGCGTTTTCGTGATGAAAACCCGGGCACGTAATTCTTCCAGGGTACCCGAAGCCAGAAGCGAGCCCTGTTCGATCAGCCCGTAGCGGGTGCAGATCTCCTGTGCGTACCTAAGCTGATGGGTACAGAGGAAAATGGTGATTCCCTCTTTGCGGGCCAGGTTTTGAATCATCTGGTTGACATTCTGCGCACTTTCCGGATCAAGGCCGGAAGTCGGTTCGTCGAGAAAAAGGACTTTTGGCCGGTGCAGCAATGCCCGTGCCAGGGAAAGCCTCTGTCTCATGCCGGTAGAATAGGTGGCCAGTTTCCGATCCTTCGCCTCCGTCAGATCTAATTCCCTGAGCAGCAATTCTCCCCGCCGCTTTCCTTCTTTTTGCTTTAATCCGAAGGCTGTCGCATAAAACAACAGGTTTTCGATACCGGTCAGGTTGTCATACATTTGTGCGTGTTCTGTCACAATTCCTGAAAGCAGATGTGCTTTCTCCGGCTGGGTATTGGGATTGACGCCCAGGATTTCACAGGAACCTCCGGAAGGGGTAAGGACTCCGGTAAGAAGCTTTACAGTTGTTGTTTTCCCGGCGCCGTTAGGCCCCAGAAAACCGAATACTTCCCCTGCACTCAGCGACAATGAGAGCTGCTTTAACGCTTCTTTCCCGCCGGTATATGTCTTAGACAGTGATTGTATGGTAACAGTCTCCATTTATTTTCCCTCCTCATTTGCCCTCAATTGGTCAACCATCGCCTGAAACCGTGGGTTATTTGCCAAGGGCAGAAAGGCGGGGTTTTCACTGAGAGCCTGTGTGATACTGTGCCGGATCAGTGTTTCATCTCTTGGCGGAAACGATCCTAAAACAAGCTCGTCTTCCAGCCATTCATCCAGAAGATTGAAGAATTTGTCCCCGTGCAGGCGCAACGGGTAAATATCGCTGACGGCAAGCTCTGTATATTGCGCGAGAACATCCAGCGCCTGTTCAGTATTGCCAAGTGCCATCCAGTCCTGCGCAATCGTAATATAAACCCCAAAAAGGATGCTGGGGTGCAGCGTTTTCATTTGAAAAATATCTGCTATGCGATAAAACCGTTCACAGGCTTGCGCAAACTGCTCCGTATCATTTAGGCATAAGTTCAGATAGGAAGGGAACAGATCCAATAGGGCCATCATCTCTTTGTATATTCCGGCCTGAAGGATCTTTTTTGCTTCCTGGTCATTGCCGGTCATTCGATATGCGGATGCCAGCAGCGGTTCCGGAGAACCGGCCAGCATTTCAACTGGTTCCAAAATATCAATGACTTCCGATGGACGCTGGAGCTGAAGAAGGCAAAACGATTCCATTAACAACGATTCTTTTTGCAGATTCGGTTCGTTCGTCTCGGTCCTGACGCGGTGACACCAT
>CALWVH010000067.1 GCA_944384915.1 uncultured Clostridia bacterium
GGCAACAAAGTGTAAGCAGGAACCCTTTCCATCGATGCAGTTGCCTATGATCTGGCAAAGAGCGGCGAGAATGGTTTCACCATTGAAGGGGTAAACGGCGGCGAGACCTTCTATTTTGAAGAGAAGGGACAAGACCTGAAAACGGAGAAAGACCCCATCATCAGTGAGGAAAACTGGGAGCCCGGCGTTTCTTCCGCCAAGCTGCTGCAAGTGACCAACAGCGGCACCCTGGCCACCAAGATCAAGGTGGACTTTACGGTCCTGGAAAAGGACCTGACCAATGCACTGTGGTTCGACTTTGTGCAGGTAGGCGAGAACGGACAGATTTCCGGTAAGTTTACCCGGCGGCCCATGAGCACGCTGGAGACCTTTGCTGACAATCTGGAGCTGCCCCTTTCTGCCGGTGAAAGCGTCCAGTTTATTCTGGTGTACGGCATGAACGAAGAAGCTGGCAACGAGTATCAGGGCAAGAGCTTTGCCGCAGATGTGAGCGTCCTTGCCATCCAATATACCGAAGAGAAAGACGGCTTCGGCAGCAACCAGTATGATAAGGATGCAACTTATGAAATTACCGTTTCCGGTAAGGATGACTTGTCCACTGTTTTCGCTAATGCCCAGGATGAAGAACGGCTTGTTTTTAATGAAAATGTGAGCGCTACTAAGGCCGTAGATATTCGGAATCGGGAAAATGTGGTAGTAGATTTCAATCAGAACACAGCAGAAATAGACAATAACAATATTGCTATGCGTGTGATTGGCAGCGCAGAGAAAAAGGCCAGCGCTACATTTGCTGATGGAACGATTAAAGCCGGCCAAGGTACCTATTGCACAGTGGGTGCTTCTAATGCAGATCTCACTCTCAACAACATGAGCCTTTACAATGAGACTGCCTGGGGAAATAGCGTGAAGTCTTTTGCAGGCGGTGTTATCACTCTCAATAATGTGACCTCTACTTCTGTAAACGGCGGTGCAATGGAAGCAGCTGGTGGTACGATCAATGTAAACGGCGGTACTTTTACTCAGACCGGAAAATATGACTGGAATAGTTGCTTCGGAGCAGTTTCCAGTGGAACAGGTACTCTAAATGTGCGCGATATGCAGGCCACCGGCGATAGCTATGGTTTTTATATTTTCTCTTCCGGCGGCACGATCAATATCTACAGCGGCACATTTACAGCAGGTACGGTGCTAAAAGCAGATTTGGATTTGGGATCTTATCCTAATGCAAAAGGCATCATCAATATTTATGGCGGTTCCTTTGACGGCAAGATTGCTGTTAATGATAAGTGCACCATGAATGTAGAAGCAGGTACCTTTACCAATACCGGCTTGACTCTGGAGCAGTTCCAGAAGTATGTGGCAGAGGGAAGCACTGTTTCCGAAAATAACGGTACTTTTACAGTAGTCAAAAACTAAAAAACCCAGCAGGCGGCAGTATCTGGCGGATACTGCCGCCTTTTTTTGCCATATGGTTGCTATTTGCGAAAAAGTGGTATATAATCAACTCACTTTATACCATGTGTGTTTGGGAGGAAGCCATGATCTATACTGTCACCTTTAATCCTGCACTGGATTATGTTGTAAAAATGCCCTCGTTTGCACCTCTGGCCCTGAACCGTACCCACTCGGAGGAGATCCAGTACGGCGGCAAAGGCATCAATGTTTCGGTCATACTCCACCGACTGGGGGTAGAGAGCGTGGCGCTGGGCTTTTTGGCTGGGTTCACCGGGAAAGAGCTGGAAGCCCTGTTGCAGCAGGAGGGCATCGGGACGGATTTTATCTGGCTGGAAGAGGGAACCACCCGTATCAATGTGAAGATCAAGGCGGGACCGGAGGAGCAGGAGGAAACAGAGATCAACGCCCGAGGCCCGGAGATTGGGGAAACCGCGCTGGATGCCCTGTGGCAACAGCTTTTGCGGCTGGAAAAAGGGGATATGCTGGTGCTTTCTGGCTCTATGCCTGCCAGCCTGCCCCAACAAAGGCTGCTCTCCCTTCTAAAAGAGCTGGGGGAGCGAGGCGTGGAGTTGTGTCTGGATACCAGCGGGGAGCTGCTGCGGCAGGCCCTTTCCTGTCATCCCTTCCTCATTAAGCCTAACCATGTCGAGTTGGGGGAACTGTTTGGTCGGGAACTGACGCAGGAGGAGGACATCCGGGAATGTGCCGCCGCCCTGCAAAAGCTGGGGGCCAGGAACGTGCTGGTTTCCATGGCGGGGGAAGGCTCCCTGCTGTTGGAAGAGACGGGTGGGTGCCACCGGATGAAGGCTCCAAAGGGACGGGTGAAAAATTCCGTAGGAGCCGGGGACTCCATGCTGGCAGGCTTTTTGGCGGGCTGGCTGCAAACCGGGGACGCCGGATACGCTCATCGGTTGGGCACGGCATCGGGTTCCGCCACCGCTTTTGAAGATGGGCTGGCAGAGCGAAAGGCCATTGATGATTTATTGATGCAGCTATAAAAATAGGCCGTACACAGGGGCAGCCTGTGTACGGCCTATTTTGTTATATAGAGGAAAAACAGAAATCAGCAAATATGATAAGTGCCAGCACAGAGAGTACCGATGACCATATCTCCCTGTTGAGAAAGCCCCAGTTCCGCAGCGGGAATCCCATTGACAGTGAGGGTTTCCAGCTTACCGGGGAGGTGCAGCTCTGCCTCACAGTTAAAGGGAATGGTAAAATCATAGGCAAAACCATCCCCGGACCACTGCCAGCCGCTTTCATAACGTCCAGCGGGGGAATTGACGGCGGCTCTAGCATGGCCCATGCGCTTGTCGGCCTTGGGAGCCAGGATAATGCGCCGGAAGCCCGCTTGCTCTTCGCTGGGGTTGATGCCGCACATATCCCGGTACATCCACTCTACAATGGAGCCGTAAGCGTAGTGGTTCATGGAGTTCATGCTAATTCCGCTGATCTTGCCATCCGGTAAAACAGAATTCCAGCGCTCCCATACCGTGGTTGCCCCCATGTTCACCTCATACAGCCAGCTGGGGTAATCCTCCTGCAGCAGCAGGGTATAGGCGGAATCGCTGTCTCCCCATTTGGAGAGGGCGCGGCACAAAACCGGTGTGCCCAGGAATCCGGTGCGTAAGTGCATACCGGTTCTTCCTCCAGATGGAAGCTGCGGCGGAGCAGGGGGTGGATATCATCCTGACCGATGGTGATCCATTTGCCCTGCCAGGGTTCGTCCCCCTTGGCGGTTTCAAACCAGGCGGGCTCGCTGACGGCGGTTTCCCCATTGTCGGCGCACACCGTTACCCGCCACCAGTACCGGGTGCGGGGCTGGGTGGTAATGGGCAGGGGGCAATCTACAGAAGAAAGCCCTTCCTGCTCCCCGGAATCCCAGAGAAGACTTTGGAACGCCGGGTCAGCGGCCACTTCTACCCTGGCCCATTTCTGCTTTTTGGCGGAGGTTTTCTCTGTTACCCAAGAGGCCGACAGGCTTTTGAGTTCAAATCCCATAGGGTTTATGATACGGTTGATTTTTAATCGAGTAATTTTCAATACAATTCCTCCTTGCGGATCGCTTTGCTATAAGGTTCTTTCATCATCATAACCCAAATGTACTTGGGGGTACAGGACTTTACTTTCAAAAAACTACGTCCTTATTTGCACCCCGGGAAGGGCCTTGCCGTCAAAGGGAAAATGTGCCATAATACAAATAAAGTGAAGGCTGATTTAAGAAAGGATGGTTCGTATGAAGGTTTTACTGCTCAACGGAAGCCCCCACAAAAACGGATGCACCCATACCGCTCTGATGGAGGTAGCAGCGGAGCTGGAACGGCTGGGCATTGAGACAGAGGAAATGTGGGTAGGAAACCAGCCTATCCGCAGCTGCATAGGGTGCGGAAAGTGCTTTCAGGAGAAAAAGTGCGTATTTACGGAAGATGGGGTCAATGAATGTTCCCAGGCACTGCAAAACGCCGACGGCTTTATCGTAGGCGCCCCGGTACATTATGCAGGGCCAGCGGGGGCCTGCACCGCCTTTTTAGACCGGTTGTTTTATGGGAAAAGCAGCCTGTATGCCTATAAGCCGGCTGCTGCGGTGGTGAGCTGCCGCCGGGGCGGAGCCAGCGCCTCTTTTGACCGGCTGAATAAATACTTTACCATTTCTTCTATGCCGGTAGTGCCTTCTCAGTACTGGAACTCGGTGCATGGCAATACGCCCGACGAGGTGCGGCAAGATCTAGAGGGGCTGCAAACCATGCGCACCCTGGCTCGGAATATGGCTTGGCTGCTCCGCAGTATCGAGGCGGGCAAAGAGGCAGGGGTGCCTCTGCCGGAAAAAGAAAAGCGGGTCAATACCAATTATATTCGATAATCACAAGGGCCGCCGGGATTTCCCGGCGGCCCTTTGGCGTTTATTCGTTTTTACCGCAGCACTTTTTGTATTTCAGGCCGCTGCCGCAGGGGCAGGGGTCATTTCTGCCGGGCTTTTTCTTGTTCTGCACCGGGCGCTTAACATCGGTGCCGTCAGCACTGGTAGCAGTGGGCTTTGCCACTTCTTCCCGCTTAGGCGGCTCCTCTTTGCGGCGGATCTGTACGGTGAGAAGCATCCGGGCGGTGTTCTCCCGGATAGTAGCGATCATCTCGTCGAACATCTCAAAGCCTTCCAGACGGTATTCCACCACCGGGTCATGCTGGGCGTATGCACGCAGGCCAATGCCCCGCTTCAGCTCTTCCATGGCGTCGATATGATCCATCCACAGGGTATCCACGTTTTTCAGCAGGATCACCCGTTCCAGCTCCCGCATGAGCTTTTCGCCAAACACCTTTTCCCGTGCCTCGTAGATCATGTGGGCGCGTTCCTGCAATTTCTGCACCAGATAGGAGGGCTCCAGGTTCTCCAGCTCTTCAGCAGTGTACTGGAATTCCTCGGGAGTAATCATCCAGCCCATATAGTGTTCCCGCAGAGCCGGCAGATCCCAGTTGTCGTGCACCTTGTTGTCGGGGAGATACCGGTTCACATTGTGCTCGATGGCGTCGTCGATCATCTTGAGAACCTGCTCCCGCATATTTTGGCCATCCAGCACCTGATCGCGCTGGCCATAGATGATCTCACGCTGGCGGTTCATCACATCGTCATACTGGAGCACGTTTTTACGGATACCAAAGTTCCGGCTTTCCACCTTGCGCTGGGAGCTTTCAATGGTATTGGTAAGCATCTTGGATTCGATGGGGGTGTCCTCGTCCACATTGAGGCGCTCCATAATGGCGTTGACCCGTTCGCCGCCAAACAGGCGCATCAGGTCATCCTCCAGGGAGATATAGAACCGGCTCATACCCGGGTCGCCCTGACGGCCGGAACGGCCGCGGAGCTGGTTATCAATACGGCGGGACTCGTGGCGCTCGGTGCCGATGATATACAGGCCGCCGGCCTTGCGGACTTCTTCCGCGGCGTCCTTGATCTGATCTTTATATTTGGCTTCCAGCTCGCCAAACACACGGCGAGCCTCCAAAATCTCTTCATCCTCGGTATCGGAGAAGGCATCGGCCTCGGCAATCAGCTCCTCGCTGAACTGCATCCGGCGCATTTCCTCCTTGGCCATAAACTCGGCGTTGCCGCCCAGCTTAATATCGGTACCACGGCCAGCCATGTTGGTGGCGATGGTAACGGCGCCCTTTTGGCCTGCCTGGGCCACGATGGCAGCTTCTTTGTCGTGGTATTTTGCGTTCAATACCTGGTGCTTAATGCCGCGGCGTTTCAGCAGGGCGCTGAGCACCTCGGATTTCTCAATGGAGATGGTGCCCACCAGAATGGGCTGGCCGGTCTTGTGGTGCTCCTCAATGTCGTCGATAACGGCTTTGAACTTGGCCTGTTCGCTCTTGTATACCACATCCGGCAGGTCCTCACGGATCATGGGCCGGTTGGTGGGGATCTCCACCACGTCCAGCTTGTAGATCTCCCGGAATTCCTCTTCTTCGGTCATAGCGGTACCGGTCATACCGGACAGCTTCTCATACAGACGGAAGAAGTTCTGGAAGGTGATGGTGGCAAGGGTCTTGCTCTCGTGGGCAACCTTTACGCCTTCCTTGGCTTCAATGGCCTGATGGAGGCCCTCGTTATAGCGGCGGCCATACATAAGGCGGCCGGTAAATTCGTCAACGATAATGACCTCGTTGTCCTTTACCACATAGTCGATATCCTTCTGCATCACGCCCCGAGCCTTAATCGCCTGGTTGATGTGGTGCTGGAGGGTAATGTTGTCGGCGTCGGTGAGGTTTTCCACGTTGAAGTACTGCTCTGCCTTTTTCACGCCCCGGGGGGTAAGGGTGGCAGTCTTTGCCTTCTCGTTTACAATATAATCGCAGTCGGAATACAGCTCGTCGTTGTCCTCTTTTTCGTTCAGCTCCGCCACCCGGGTCACTTTCAGGGTCTGAGCAAAACGGTCGGCAATGGTGTACAGCTCGGTGGACTTATCTCCCTGTCCGGAAATAATCAGAGGGGTACGGGCTTCATCGATGAGGATGGAGTCCACCTCATCCACCACGGCAAAGAAGTGGCCCCGCTGCACCTTGCGCTCCTTATAGATCACCATGTTGTCACGCAGGTAGTCAAAGCCGAACTCGTTGTTGGTGCCATAGGTAATGTCGGCGGCATAAGCCTTTTTCCGCTCGTCATTGGGCATATCGTGGACGATCAGGCCCACAGTCAGGCCCAGCCAGCGGTACACCTTGCCCATCCACTCGCTGTCGCGGCGGGCCAGGTAGTCGTTGACGGTAACGACATGGACGCCCTTGCCGGTAAGAGCATTCAGATAGGCGGGCAGGATCACGGTCTGGGTTTTACCTTCACCGGTCTTCATTTCGGCAATACGGCCCTGATGGAGCACGATACCGCCGGTAATCTGTACCGGGAAGTGGGGGGTGCCCAGCACGCGGCGGGTAGCCTCCCGGCATACAGCAAAGGCGTCGGGGAGGATATCATCGGTAGTCTCCCCATCGGCCAGCCTCTCTTTTAGGATACCGGTCTGGGACTTTAATTCCTCGTCGCTCATGGCTTTGTATTTGTCTTCCAGATCCAGCACCATATCTACCATGGGTTGGATGCGCTTTAATTCCCGCTTGCTGTAGTTTCCAAACAGCGCGGTGAGAACATTTTTCATATCATACCACACTTTCCCGGCCGAAAGCCGGCCGCATACTGTCCCCTTTCACCTTGACGGCCTTCTACGGGGACGAAAAAAGGCCGTGGTGACGTCAGTTTTTCCCAAACAACAAAAAAATGCCGGATTATCCTGATAAACCTTGATCATTATACCATGAAAATACAGGAAAGGGAAGGGGATTTTTGACAGGAAATCTCCAGCAAGGGCTCGAAAAATAGAAAACCCGCCGGAGAAAAGTCCGGCGGGCAGACAATTATTCACGCAGAAGCACAGCCCGCACCGGGGAGGCTTCCAATCCTTCCAACTTGAGAGGCAGGGCGAAGAGGACAAATTCCCCGTCGGGGACGTCATCCAACAGCAGCCCTTCCAAGAGGGGAATCCCCCGGGAAAGCAGCTCCACATGAGGAGCCTGCTCGTCTCCAGCAGAGCCGATGGACTGCTGATCGGTGCCCACAAGGGCCACTCCAGCTTCCCCCAAAGCAAAAGCTGCGCTTTGAGACAGGAAAGCCCCGCCCCGGAAAAGCAGCCGCTCCCCTTTTGAGGGGGATAGGGCGTCGATATCCGCACCAGTGAGGATGCCGGAGGCTGTTACCACCCGGCAAGGGCCAAAAAAGGCTTCCAGAGGTACCTGATCGATGGAGGCGCCGTCGGCCACAAAATGCAGGGGCGCATCCGCATGGGTGGCGCTGTGGCAGCCGGTGTAAAAGCCGGTGAGATTATAAGTATCTCCCAGCTGGATACGGCGGAGCTGCTCCCAGGACGGGCTGGGGTCCCCTGGGTAGACCGGGGTGGAAAACAGCTCGCGGGAAATATCGTACAGCTTCATGGAAACGCCTCCCTTTCTATCGGATGGGGAATCCTTAAAATGCTTCGTCCAATAGGGGCAAAGCGCCAGTGAGCAAAGCAACGGAGCGGTCGGCGGCCTGCTGGGCAAATTTGGGATAGTCCAGTACGGCGTCGTCGTTACCGTTGTCGGAGATGGCGCGGAGTATGGCAAAGGGGGTCTTGTTCATATAGCAGACCTGGCCGATGCTGCCGCCCTCCATCTCGCAGGCCATGGCGTGAAACTGTTCTGCAATAGCCTCGATCTTTTTTCGGTCGGCCATAAACTGGTCGCCGGTGGCGATAATACCGCGGAACACCCCGCCGTGGTAGATCTGCTGGGCGTGTTCTGCCAGCAGCCGGGAAGCTGCTTCGTCTGCGGGGATCTCAATGAGGTTCAGTCCCGAGATCAAGCCCACCGGGTCCCCAAGAGGGGAGGTGTCCATATCGTGCTGTACCACAGCGGTGGCGATGACCACGTCCCCGATCTGTACATTTTCTCCAATACCGCCAGCTACGCCGGAATTGATGATGAGCCGGGGGTGAAAGCGCATGATCATAGCTTGGGCGCACACCGCCGCGTTTACTTTGCCAGGGCCGCACACTGCCACCGCGCACAGTACGCCGTGAATGGTGCCCCAGTCAAAGCGGACGCCGCTGATGCGTTCCGTTTGCCGGTCTTCCATCTGCTCCCGCAGTCCGCTGATCTCAATTTCCATTGCGCCGATAATTCCGATCATGCTATAAACTCCTTTATGTTTTCCCGCCTATATCAGCCCTGGGGCTGGGGGGCGGAAAGTACGATTTCAAACTGGTAATTGCTCTGATCCGGGGAAGTGTCGGTAATCCCCAGGCCGCTGCCGTCGCCGCCGTACCAGGTAGCTCCGCTGGGCAGATTGGGGTCAAAAGCGGGCACTTCTTCGTCAGCGCCGCCAAACACCTCGGTCATCATTTCCCGGGCCTGTAAAAAGGCGGAGATATATTCCTCCTGGTCCGCTCCAAAAGAGAACACATAGGAGCAGGCGGTCACCTCCCCGCTGGTCTCGGTGATACGGAAGCAGGCGGAAAAGGGATAATCGCTAAACTGAGCCATTCCCGCTGTCAAATATACGCCGCTGTCTCCGCTCTCGTATTCGGCGGTGAGGTCACCGGCAACATCCGGCCACTGGGCGGATAACCCCTGGAGGAAGTCCTCCCGACCAGAGAACCACTCTGCCCCCGAAAAGGCAAAGCCGGAATCTTTACTGCCCAGTACCTCCAGCATGGAGACAGATCCTTCCCCTTTGAGAGTAGGATCTTCCGTGGCGGAAACCTCGAGAGCAGAAGAAGAGGGCGCTGTGGAAGAGCCGTCGGAAAGACTGCTCTCGTTGCCGGAAACGCCGCAGGCGGAAAAGGTCAGGGCAGCTGTCAGAGCTGCCAGAAGCAGCGCCGCTTTCTTAGCGGGATGAAATGGGTTTCTTGAAAAAAAACCTGTCATGAATTGAAAAGTCCCTTCTACATGATGTTGGAGATAAGAGTATTAATTCTGGGTTTCGCCCTTATCCTCCAGCAAGGTAATGGTGATATCAAAGGTTTCTCCATTCCCCTGAGGTCCGCCGGACATCCGGTATAGGGTCAGGGTCACCTGGTCACCAGGAGAGTAATCCAGCAGTAAGTCGGAGATATCGGAAAGCCCAGTAACTTCCTGGCCGTTAACGCCGCAGATAATATCCTGTACCTGGCCGCCAGCCTCATCGATGTCGCTGTTTTCGTCGATCTCCATGATGAGGAAGCCGGAGGGAACTTCATAGAACTGGGCTTCCTGCTCGGTAATATCACGGCCGGTGATGCCCAAACGGGTGCGGCCTTCTACATACCCCACATTCATGAGGCTGTTAAGGATATCCTGCGCTTTGTTTACAGGGATGGCAAAGCCCATTCCCTCAAAGTCTTCGGCTACCAGCTTGCTGGAATTGATGCCGATAACCTGGCCGTACAGGTTCACCAGAGCGCCGCCGGAATTGCCGGGGTTAATAGCGGCGTCGGTCTGGATATAGGTCATGCCGTTCTGACTGTTGGTGCCCAAACTCCGGTCCAGAGCGGAGATAATGCCCTGGGTCATAGAGCTGGCAAAGTCCAGCCCACCGGGATTGCCGATGGCCAGCACCACATCACCGATCTCCATCTGATCGGCATTGCCAAATTCTGCGGGGGTAAGGTCCGTGGCTTCAATCTTGATTACTGCCAGGTCTGTGGTGCGGTCATAGCCCACCACCACGCCAGGATATTCCTCGTCGTCCTTGGTGACCACTTTGACGGTGGTAGAACGGGAGTCGTTGACCACATGGCTATTGGTGATGATATAACCGTCGGAGGTAGCCACAATACCGCTGCCTTCATCCGAAGTCTCGTTGCCGTTGGCGTCGGTAATGGTGGCCACGATCCCCACTACAGAGGGGGATACCTTTTTATAAACTTCCTTGGCGGTCAAGGGATCGCCGGAAGGAATACTCTGTATGTCGATGTCCCCGCCTTCTCCCAAAGAGATCTCCGGCTGCTGAGAGGCAGAGGAGCCTTCTTCCTGTGAGGATTCCCCGTTGGAGGGAGAGGAATCTGAAGGGGAAGAAGAGGAGGAGGGGAGTCCGGCAAAGGGAGGATTATCCGGATCGCCAAAAGCAGCGGACCAGATGCCCCAGCCTACAAAGGACACGGTAAGCACTACCGCCAGCACACCCACAAGGCCCAAAAACAGCTTTTGCCGGCGTCCCGCTTTGCGGGGAGGTTCGGGAGGGGTGGGTTCCTGCCAGCCGCTGGTAGGAGAATACACAGGGGGCTGGGGAGGGAAACCGCCGCCAAAATTAGAGTTGTAGCCATTGCCGGAGTTGTAACCGCTGCCGGAGCTGTAGCCATTGGCGGAGCTGTAGCCATTGCCGGAGTTGTAGCCGCTGCCGGAGTTGTAGCCGTTGCCGGAGTTGTAGCCGCTGCCGGAGTTGTAGCCGTTGCCGGAGTTGTAGCCGTTGCCGGAGTTGTAGCCGTTGCCGGAGCTGTAGCCGCTGCCGGAGTTGTAGCCGTTGCCGGAGCTGTAGCCGT
Organism: uncultured Clostridia bacterium; assembly: GCA_944384915.1. Lineage (GTDB taxonomy): Bacteria > Bacillota > Clostridia > Oscillospirales > Acutalibacteraceae > Heritagella_A. The sequence goes on from CALWVH010000067.1 coordinate 10,995, forward strand.
TGCCGGAGTTGTAGCTGCTGCCGGAGCTGTAGCCGTTACCGGAACTATAGCCATTGGGACGGGCATAAGGGTTGGGAGGACGATGGGACGTTTCTCCTTGGGAGCTGTTTTGGTAGGAACGGCTGTGGGAGAAAACTTCTTCTCGAGCAGCAGGACCCGGAGAAGGCTCCTGTGCATTTGTATCCTGTCCCTGGGCATCTTGTTCCTGCGTATCCTGTCCCTGGGCATCTTGTCCCTGGGTGTCCTGTCCCTGGGTGTCCTGTCCCTGGACATCCTGTTCCTGGGTGTCCCGTTCCGAAACATTTTGGCCCCAGACATTTTCTTTGTGGAGGTCTTGTTCCTGGGTGTCTTGCTCTTGGGAAGATTCCTCCTGCCTACTTTCTTTCTGGGGCTGGTTTTCCTCCTCCGGTTCCGGGGAGAGAGGAACCGTATCAGAAAAAGCGGAAACAGGCTCTTCGGCCGGAGTGCTTTCGGCAGAGGAGGATTCAAAGGAGACATGGGGGAACTGGAGGGAGCCCTCCTCTTGTTCTGGCGTTCCGGAAATACCGGTATCTTTCCAGTTATCTGTCATTCTGTGTCATTCCTTTCGGGAGAAGAAGGTGGGTTGGTGGTTTCCCCTTGATTGGGAGCGGCGGGGGGAGAAGAGCAGTGGGAAGCCTTTTTTCGTGAGGAGGGCTTCCGGTTCTTTTTGGTCGGCTTTTTTTGAGGGTCCCTGTCGGGGAGAACCCCGTCTTTCAGAGGCGGCCCTTCGGGCTGCCGGGGAATCCAGAAGGTGAACTGGGTGTATTGGTCCACAATACTGCTTACGGAGATCTCGCCCCCGTGGAGATGGATAATGGTCTTTACGATATACAGTCCCAGACCCATGCCGTTTTTATCCTGGCTTCGAGACTTATCTGTCTTGTAAAAACGGTCAAAGATCATGCGGATCTCGTCAGGTTCGATGCCGTGGCCGCTGTTGCGCACGCTCACCGTGGTCCGGTCGGAGCCTTGTTCCACCCGGACTTCGATATAACCGCCCGGATTGGTAAACTTCACCGCGTTTTCAAACAGGTTGTATACCACCTGATGAATCATATCCGGGTCGCCGTCTACAAAAAGGCTTTCGGCATTTTCCAGTCCCCGGATCTCCAGGTGTTTATCCTCAATGGGTTTTTCAAAAGAGAGCATGGCCACCAGGATGGTATTGGTCAGGTCAAAGCGGGCAGGACGCAGCCGAAGCTCGCCGCTGTCAATGCGGGAAAGATCCAGCATGGTGCGCACCAGCCGGGAAAGGCGCTTGACCTCCTGGGATACCGTGCGCAGATAATAGGCTTCCCGTTCGGGGGGAATGGTGCCGTCCAGAATGCCGTCGATAAAGCCGGCAATGGTGGTCATAGGAGTCTTGAGCTCGTGAGACACGTTGGCGATAAAATTCCGGCGCATATTTTCGCCGCTGGCCAGAGAGGCCGCCATGTTGTTAAAGGCTGTGGCCAGCTCGCCGATCTCGTCGTCGCTGGTCACCGGCACCCGGATGGAGAAATCCCCTTCGCCAAAGCTCTTGGCTGCGGCGGACATCTGCCGCAAAGGCTTTACCAGCTGGTAGGAGAATACCCACACTACACAGAAGGTGACCATAAAAGCGGCGATGGCAGCCAGCAGGAACATCCGCAGCACCTCTACTCGATAGCTGCTGAGAGACTGGATACTGGAGGCCACAAAAACAGCTCCCACGGGGATATTATCCACCGTGACGGGGACGCCTACAATATAATAGGTTTCCCGGTACACGCCCGAAAGGGTGCCCTGGCCCTCATAGCCGCCTCCTACCATTACCTGACGGACGATAGAAGGGTCTACCTTCCGGTCGGTCTGGGTGTTGCTGTTATTATAAGTGCCAATAATTCTTTCGCCGTACTGGTCGGTGATAAAGATATCCGCATCGATGTTTTCTCCAAAGCCATGCAGAACCATCTCCATGCTGCTGCTCAATTCATACCGCTTTTCCTCTTCGTTATATACAGCGGCGGATTGAGCCATGCGAGCCATATACTCCGCATTTTTCCGCAGAAGGTCCCGTTTCTCCGTCTCCCAGTACTGGGAGACGAATACCAGCATCACCATGCCCAACAGCAGGAAGCTGGCCAGCACAATGGCCAATGTGATCCGCAGATATTTTTTAAACAGAGTCTTTTGCCTAGGTTCGCTCATAGCGAGATCATTCCTTGACTTCAAATTTATAGCCTACGCCCCACACAGTCTTCAAAGACCATTTGTCGGAGACGCCCTCCAGCTTTTCCCGCAGACGCTTGACGTGGACGTCTACTGTGCGGGAATCGCCGTAATAATCAAAGCCCCACACCTCGTCCAAAAGCTGGTCGCGGGTAAACACCCGGTTGGGGTTGCTGGCCAAGTGGTAGATCAGTTCCATTTCCTTGGGAGGGGTATCCACCTGGACGCCGTTGACCTTCAGCTCATAATTGGTGAGGTTAATGGACAGTTTGTCATATTTCACTTCTTTTACCGCCTCGGTGGAATTCTTGCCCATGCGGCGGAGTACGGCCTTGATACGGGCCACCACTTCTTTGGTCTCAAAGGGCTTGACCACATAATCGTCGGCGCCCAGCTCCAGGCCCAGCACCTTGTCGAAAACTTCGCCTTTGGCGGTGAGCATGATAATGGGACACTGAGACTTTTTGCGGATCTCTCGGCACACCTGCCAGCCGTCCAGCTCAGGGAGCATAATGTCCAGCAGGATCAGATCCGGGGAGAAGCTGTCGAACAGTTCCAGAGCGCGGCGGCCGTCATTAGCCACGGCTACCTCAAAGTTTTCTTTTTCAATATACAGGCGAAGCAATTCGCAAATGTTCTGGTCGTCATCCACAACCAGGATTTTTCCAGCGGACATATGAAATCCTCCTTTAATGAAAGCCAGCAAAAGCAGGCTTTTTCTGATCGATGTATCTATCTTTCAATTATACGCGATTAGAGTCGGAAAGTCATGAATTTTTTGTAACAGGAAAAAGCCTTTGTTTTCCATAAAAGCAGGCCAGAAAATGGGAAAAGGATGCCATGAAAATGCAGGCATCCTTTTGCAAAGTTATGGATATTCATTCAGGACTGGGCGGGATAAAGATTTACAGACAAGATCTTGGCGATCTTGGTGGAGCGGTTCATCCAGTTGTGATCCTTTTTGGAGTCGATGTGGATAGAATCTCCAGCATACAGGGTCAGCGCTTCGCCCTCCAAAAAGAAGGTGACCACGCCTTCCAGTACATAAATAAACTCTTCGCCTTCATGGCTGTACATTTCCGGCTGGGTGTTTTCATCCGCCAGCGGGAGCAGGGTATACAGCTTGGGGTTCATCTGGAATTCTCCAGCGCCGCTGCGCAGGCTGCTCTGGAAAATATGATCGCTGATACCGTCGAAGCGCAGATCAATACCATGCACGACAGGGTCGGTATACAGGGAAGGATTGTGCTCCTCAAACAGTTCAGAAAGAGGGGTCTCCAGCACTTTTGCGATCTTTTCCAAAGAGTCCAGTGCAATGGAGGAGAGCCCACGCTCAAACTGAGAGAGGAAACCAACGGAAAGGCCTGTTTGTTCTCCTAGTTGTTTCAGGGTCATTTTTTTGTCAGTACGGCGCCGTTTTACTTTTGCGCCGATTGCGGTGTTGACATTCATGACGATTCTTCCTTTCGCTTAAGAATTCTTCTCCGGGGTGCTTTTCTTTCTTTCTATGCGGTGCTTTGCAGAATGAAATTATGTAAATATTTCCCCATATACTATGATACAGTCGGTGTGCCATTTTTGTCAAGAAAAACACAAAAAATATTTTAATTATAGTGAAAAACATACACAAAGCTTTCATAGGTTAAAAAGCGATTTCGTATGGTTTTTGTTTCTTGACAAAAACCGTGTCCGGTTCTATAATCAATGAAGAAACGAGTGAATTTTTATACAAAAATTCACTAAAATGAAACAAAATTAAAATTTGTTTGAAAAATGAAAATCAAGGGGATGTGCGTGAAAATGCCTCAGGTGTTTGACATCCAGAAATATTCGATCCACGACGGGGACGGCATACGGACCTCTATTTTCTTTCAGGGATGCCCCCTGCGGTGTGCCTGGTGCCATAACCCGGAGAGCCAGCAAAAGAAGCCCCAGCTGCTTTGGAATCGGGAAAAATGCACTGGCTGCGGATGGTGTGCGGGGGTATGCCCCCAAAAAGCCATTACTATGGAGCAAGGGGTGCCGGTGCTGGATCGGGATGCGTGTATTGGGTGCGGAAAGTGCGTCATGGAGTGCCTGGAGAGCGCCCGGGCGGTATCCGGAGAGAGGAAAAGCGTCCGGGAGCTGCTGGAAGCCGGGGAAAAAGACAGAGTCTTTTATGAGGAATCCGGCGGAGGGGTGACCCTTTCCGGCGGGGAAGTCATGACGGCGGAGCCTTTTGAAGAGGTTGTGGAGCTGTGCCGGGGCTTTTTTGAAAAGGGAATCAGCGTGTTTATCGATACCAGCGGCTTTGCCTCCTGGGAGCGGTTTGAAAGAATCCTGCCCTATGTGACGGCGTTTTTGTACGATATCAAGGCCGTAAACCCGGAAACCCACCAAAAGTGGATAGGGGTAGATAACCGCCTGATTTTGGAAAACCTACGGAAACTCAGTGCCGCCGGCGCAGACATCCGGCTGCGGCTGCCTCTTGTTTCCGGCATTAACGATAGCCGGGAGGAGATAGAAGCGGTTTTACAGCTGCTGCAAAGCGGTATCCATGTACGGAAAATCCATTTGCTGCCGTACCATGATATTGGAAAAAACAAATACGCCCGTCTGGACCGCAGCTATGACGAAGCAGCGCTGGCGCCTCCCACGCCGGAGCATCTGGAAGAGCTGGCAGAGATCCTCCGCCAGACCGGCGTGCCGGTAGTGATAGGGGGATAAAGCGCATATACGGCCCTGTGCAAAATGAAAATCGATACAGTATGATTACGATACAGAAAGGAACGAATGACCATGGCAGCCCAAACTGCAACCATCACCCAACAGCCAAAAGAAATCCACGGGATGAACGACCGTGTCCGCCGCCTGCGGGAAGAAAGCCTCAATACCCAGCCCCGCATCTATATGGAGCGGGCCGTGCTGGAAACCGAAGCCTATGAAAAATATGAGGGAACCGTCTCGGCGCCGGAGCTTCGCGCCCTGACCCTGCTCCACTACTTCTCCCACAAGAAGATTTCCATCCACCGGGGCGAGCTCATTGTGGGCGAAAAGGGCGACGGCCCTCAGTCTTCCCCTACCTTCCCGGAGCTGTGCTGCCACACCCTAGAAGATATGCACGTGATGAACGACCGGGAACTGATCAACTTTAAAGTTACCGAAGAGGACTTGAAGATTCAGGAAGAGAAGATCATCCCCTTCTGGGAAAAGCGCTCTATCCGCCGCCGCATCCTCAACAATATGACCGACGAGTGGAAAACCGCCTATGAGTGCGGCATCTTCACCGAATTTATGGAGCAGCGGGGGCCGGGTCATACCGTTGGCTCTGAGAAAATCTATCTCAAAGGCTTCCGGGAGTACCAGCAGGATATCCACAAGGCTATGGAAGCGCTGGATGTGCTCCACGACCCCAATGCCCTGCGCCGCCGGGAACAGCTGAAAGCCATGGACACTGCCTGTGAAGCCGTCATCGTGCTGGGCCAGCGGTATGGCGCTCTTGCCCGGGAAATGGCCGAAACCGAGACGGACCCTCAGTGGAAGGCCGACCTCTTAAAAATTGCGGAAAACTGCGACGTAGTGCCCGCCCATAAGCCCCAGACCTTCCACCAGGCGCTGCAAATGTACTGGTTTGTCCATCTGGCAGTGACCAGTGAGCTGAACCCCTGGGATTCCTACAGCCCCGGACGCCTTGACCAGCACGTGTACCCCTTCTACCGCCGGGATACGGAAGCGGGGATCCTCACCCGGGAGGGTGCCTTGGAACTGCTGGAATGCCTGTGGGTGAAGTTCAACAACCAGCCTGCCCCGCCAAAGGTGGGCATTACTTTGAAAGAAAGCGGTACCTATACCGACTTTGCCAACATTAACACCGGCGGCATCTCCCCCGACGGCACCAACGGCGTCAACGATGTGAGCTATTTGATTTTGGACTGCATGGACGATATGAAGCTGCTCCAGCCCAGCTCCAATGTGCAGATCAGCCGGAAAACGTCCCAGAAATTCCTGCTCCGTGCCTGTGAGATCAGCCGCAAAGGCTGGGGTCAGCCCGCCTTTTATAACACCGAAGCCATTGTGCAGGAGCTTCTGGCAGCAGGCAAAACTCTGGAGGACGCCCGTCGGGGCGGCACCAGCGGCTGCGTAGAGACCGGCGCTTTTGGCAACGAGGCGTATATCCTCACCGGCTATTTTAACCTGCCCAAGATTCTGGAACTGACCCTCTATAACGGCTATGACCATGTGGCCCACAAACAGCTGGGGTTAAAGCTGGGCAATGCCGAGGACTTCCACAGCTATGAGGAGCTGCTGGACGCTTTCCAGAAGCAGATCGACTACTTCCTGGATATTAAAGTAAAGGGAAGTAATATCATCGAGAAAATATACGCGGAGTATATGCCGGTGCCTTTCCTGTCGGTCATCACCAACGACTGCATCTCCAAGGGCATGGACTACAACGCTGGCGGCGCACGCTACAACACCAGCTATATCCAGGGCGTGGGCATTGGCACCGTCACCGACTGCCTGTCCGCCATCAAGTATCAGGTGTTCGACCAGAAGCGCTTCACCCTGCCGGAGCTCACCGACGCCATGCTCCACGACTTTGAGGGCCAGCCCCGGATGCTCAAGCTGGTGCAGGAGCACAGCCCCAAATACGGCAACGACGACGACTATGCCGACGATATCATGAAGTCGGTATTTGAGTACTATCAGAAGGCCGTCACCGGCCGTCCCAATATGCGGGGCGGTATGTACCGGGTGAATATGCTGCCCACCACCTGCCATGTGTATTTTGGCGAAGTGATGCTGGCCAGCGCCAATGGCCGCCGCGCCCACAAGCCGGTGAGCGAGGGGATTTCCCCGGAAAAGGGAGCAGACGTAAACGGCCCCACCGCCGTGGTAAAATCCTGCTCCAAGATGGATCACCTGAAAACGGGCGGTACTCTGCTGAACCAGAAGTTTACCCCCTCTGTGGTGGCTGGGGAACAGGGCTTGCAGCAGATGGCCAACCTGATCCGGGCTTATTTCGCCATGGACGGCCACCATATCCAGTTTAATGTGATCGACCGGCAGACGCTGCTGGACGCCCAGGCCCACCCCGAGGAATACAAAGACCTCATCGTCCGGGTGGCGGGCTACAGTGACCATTTCCGGAACCTGAGCCGCGCTTTGCAGGACGAGATCATCGCCCGCACCGAGCAGAGCTTTTCCTGAGTTTTGAGGCAAACACAATAAGAGTATTATACATAGAAAGGAAGTTGTCAGCATGAAAATCGGATTTATTGGCTGCGGCAATATGGCCGGCGCTATGATGGGCGGCATTGTGAAAAACCAGATTTGCAGCCCGGAGGAGATCACCGTCCATGACCTGCTGCCTGCCGCTGTGGAGCGGGTGCAGGGCGCTTACGGTGTGACCCCTGCCAGCAGCAACCAGGCAGTGGTGGAGCAGTCCCAGATCATCGTATTGGCAGTAAAGCCCCAGTTCTATGAGGACGTTATCCGGGAGATCGCCCCCAGCGTACAGGAACAGCAGATCATTGTCACCATTGCCCCCGGTAAAACCCTGGCCTGGCTGGCGGAAACCTTTGGGAAAGATCTGCCTATTGTGCGCACCATGCCCAATACCCCGGCTATGGTGGGAGAGGGAATCACCGCGGTGTGCCCCAACGAGAATGTAGCCCCCGAAATGCTGGACAGTGTGCTGAAAATGCTGGGGGGCTTCGGCAAGGCGGAGGTCATCCCGGAGCGGCTCATGGATGCGGTAGTAGCCGTGAGCGGCAGCTCTCCGGCCTATATCTTTATGCTCATTGAGGCCATGGCGGACGCCGCCGTTGCCGAGGGGATGCCCCGGCAGCAGGCGTACACCTTTGCCTCCCAGGCAGTGCTGGGCAGCGCCAAAATGGTGCTGGAAACCGGCAAGCATCCGGGGGAGCTCAAGGACATGGTGTGCTCCCCTGCCGGTACCACCATCGAGGCGGTGCAGGTGCTGGAGGAGACGGGTTTCCGCAGCAGCGTGATGCAGGCCATGCGGGTGTGTGCCAAGAAATCCCGGTCTATGTAAGGGCAAGAAAACACAAACGGCAGGAATCCCCAGTAGGTAGGGGGTTCCTGCCGTTTTTATTTTTGGTTTGCTTTCCGGTTCCACCGAAGAAAGGCTTTTCCTTGTTCCAGGTAAATTTCCTTCTGCTCCGGCAAAAGGCTGTGAAAGAGTTGAAGCAGTTCATCGTCTAAAGATTCCGCGCAGTTTCGGGACGAATGCCCCAAAAGATAATCGGTTGATACATGAAAATAATCCGCCAGCTGCAACAAAATGGAGAAATCAGGTTCCCTCACTCCCTGTACATAGCTGCTGACAGTGGAGGGAGCAATATTCAGGTCAGCGGCCAGCTTTTTCTGGGTAATGTCATTTTCTTCAATCAAATCTCGCAGCCTTTGGTGAAACTCCATGCTATCCACCTCTGTTATCTACTATTTTAGCGGAGCGATCTTTTTTTATTCTGCGGGGCAGATGTAGTTCAGCTCGCCTACCTGTTTTCCGTTCTTCCAGTAAATCCGCGGCACCCGTTTGCCCACCAGACACACCATCTCATAATGGATGGTATCGTTGAGGGCTGCCAGCTCATCTACCGGCAAAAAGGCGTCGCCGTCGTGGCCGAATACCGTCACCACGTCGCCTTCCTGTGCTTCGGGGATATCTGTCACGTCCAGCATCAGCTGGTCCATGCACACCCGTCCGGCAATGCAGGCCCGCTTGCCCCGTACCAGCATTTCCGCTTTGCCGGAAAATTTCCGGGGATAGCCGTCAGCATAGCCGATGGGCACTGTGGCGATGACGGTTTCCTTTTGGGCGGTAAAGGTGCGGCCATAACTCACCGTTGCCCCTGCGGGGATCACCTTTTTCTGGGAGATCACCGTTTTCAGCTCCATGGCGGGGCGAAGATCCAGGGGGTGCTGGATGCAGTCGGAAGGCTCCATGCCATAGAGGATAATGCCCGGGCGCACCATATCCAGCTGCAATTCCGGATAGTCGGCAATGGCGCCGCTGTTGGCGCAGTGACGGATGGCAAAATGAATGCCCCGGCTTTCCAGGATATCGATTGCTTCTTTGAAACAGGCAAACTGGCGCAGGGTAAAGTCCTCGCCCTCGCTGCCATCATCCGCAACGGCAAAATGGGTAAAGACCCCTTCCGACGTAAGTCCCGGCAGACGGCAGGCTTCTTCCATTTCGTTGAGGGAAGCGGCGCTTTCGTCTGGAGTCTGGTACACAAACCCGATGCGGCTCATGCCGGTATCCACCTTGAGATGGATTTTGACCTCTACCCCGGCCTCCCCGGCATATCGGGAAAGCTGGTGGGCATAGTCCAGGGAGAGCACGCTTTGGGAGATGTTCAGTTCCGCAAGTTCTTCGGCCTTTTGCGGCGGGGTATAGCCTAAAATCAAGATCGGCCGAGTAATGGCGCACCGCCGCAGCTGGATGGCTTCCTCCAGGTTGGAAACGGCGAACCAGTCAGCCCCCAGCCGTTGGTATTCCCTTGCTACCATGGGCGCGCCGTGGCCGTAAGCATCGGCCTTGACCACACAGCACATTTTCACGCCGGGTTTGAGGGTGGAGCGGATGACCCGGAAATTGTGGTCGATGGCGTTCATGTCAATCTCTGCCCAGGTGCGCTTTAAAAATTCATGCATCATCATTTCCCCTTCCAAGATGGGATGAGAATATACTATTTTTATTGTATGGTTATGCAATAAATGTATGCCAAATCAGGCTCATTTATTGTAATCCGTCTCCAGGGAAAAGTCAAGGAAAAAGCGGGTTTTCTCTTTCCTATTATATAGTAGCACAGGAACGGTAAAGGCTGGGGCTATGTATGACGGAAAAGAAAAAGGTGGTTTCGTCGGAAGGTGCATAGTTTTGGGCTGGGTTCTATGCAAAATTTGTGGAAACCGGATAATCTGAATATTTATACACAAAACCCTTGATTTTTTCGAAAAAGGGCGTATAATTAGTCACATACCATACAGGAACACAACCTTTCTTCGCCGGGAGGCGGGGAAGGCTCCATAAAATTCATACAGGAGGCTTTACTCATGGCTGACAAGATCAAAAAGGTAGTTCTCGCCTATTCCGGCGGACTGGATACTTCCATCATCATCCCGTGGCTGAAAGAAAACTATGATAACTGCGAGGTCATCGCTGTTTCCGCTGACGTGGGACAGGGCAGCGAGCTCACCGGCCTGGAAGAGAAGGCCAAGAAGACCGGCGCTTCCAAGCTGTACATCGAAGACCTGAAAAAGGAATTCATCGAGGATTACATCTATCCCACCGTGCAGGCCGGCGCTGTGTATGAGAATAAGTACCTGCTGGGCACCTCCTTTGCACGTCCCATCATTGCAAAGCGTATTGTAGAGATCGCTAAGGCCGAGGGCGCCGACGCTATCTGCCACGGCTGCACCGGCAAGGGCAACGACCAGGTGCGTTTTGAGCTGTCCATCAAGGCATTTGCCCCTGAGATGAAGATCATCGCTCCCTGGAGAATCTGGGATCTGAAGTCCAGAGAGGACGAGATCGAGTATGCAGAAGCCCACAACATCCCGCTGAAGATTACCCGGGAAACCAACTATTCCAAGGATAAGAACCTGTGGCACCTCTCCCATGAGGGCCTGGATCTGGAAGACCCGGCCAACGAGCCTAAGTATGACGACCCCAACTTCCTGGAGCTGGGCGTTTCCCCCGAGCAGGCTCCCGACAAGCCGGAATATATGACCATCCACTTTGAGAAGGGCGTTCCCACCGCTGTCAACGGCGAAGAGCTGGGCGCTGTAGAGCTTATTGAGAAGCTCAACGAGCTGGGCGGCAGAAACGGCGTCGGCATTGTGGACATGGTGGAAAACCGTCTGGTAGGCATGAAGAGCCGCGGCGTGTATGAGACTCCTGGCGGCGCTATCCTCTACCACGCGCACAACAAGCTGGAAGAGATCTGCCTGGATCGCGACACCTATCACTACAAGCAGCAGATCGGCCTGAAGTTTGCTGACCTGGTATACTTTGGCCAGTGGTTCACTCCTCTCCGTGAGGCTCTGTCCGCTTTCGTCACCAGCACCCAGCAGACCGTGACCGGCGATGTGAAGCTGAAGCTGTACAAGGGCAACATCATCGACGCAGGCGTCACTTCTCCCTACTCCCTGTATGACGAGGAAATCGCCACTTTCGATGAGGATGAAGTGTACGACCAGAAGGATTCCGCCGGATTCATCAACCTCTTCGGACTGCCCATCAAGGTGCAGGCCATGAAGCGCCAGAAGCTGGAGAAATAATTCGGTTTTACCAACATACGATCCCCGCATAGTCCCCTTCTGGGAGAGTATGCGGGGTTTGGTGTTCATTTTGATAAATTCAGAAGTTTGGAGGAACACGCCGTGAAACTATGGGCAGGACGCTTCCACAAGGAGCTTGACCCCAAAACCAACGACTTTAACTCGTCTATTTCCTTTGATAGCCGTATGTATCAGGAGGATATCCGCGGAAGCATCGCCCATGCCACCATGTTGGGAGCCTGCGGCATCATCGATAAGGCGGAGTCGGAGAAAATTTGCGACGAGCTGCAAAAAATCAGCGACGAGATTACCGCGGGCACACTGCCCATCGACCCCAACGCCGAGGACATCCACACCTTTGTGGAGGGCGAGCTCACCCAGCGTCTGGGTAGCGCCGGTAAGCGGCTGCACACCGCCCGGAGCCGTAACGACCAGGTGGCACTGGATATTCGCATGACGCTGAAAAAGGAAGCCGCCGGGCTTATCGAACAGCTGAAGGAGCTGTGCACGGTGCTGGCCAACAAGGCCATGGAATACAGCGAGGCTATCATGCCCGGGTACACCCACTTGCCGCGGGCACAGCCCATTACCTTTGGCCACCATCTGCTGGCCTATGGGGAGATGTTCCTCCGGGATATTGGCCGGATGGAGGATGCTGTGAAGCGTATGGACGTGATGCCTTTGGGCTCCGGCGCGCTGGCAGGCACCACCTATCCGCTGGACCGCCGCATGACTGCTGACCTGTTGGGCTTCGCTCAGGTAAGCCGCAACAGCCTGGACGGCGTTTCCGACCGTGATTTCTGTGTGGAGTTGGCTTCCGCTATTTCCCTTGCCATGGTGCATTTATCCCGGTTCTCCGAGGAGATCATTCTGTGGTGTTCCTGGGAGTTTAAATTCATCGAGCTGGACGATGCATTCTCCACCGGCTCCAGCATTATGCCACAGAAGAAAAATCCGGATATTGCCGAGCTGGTGCGCGGCAAGAGCGGACGGGTGTTTGGCGACTTGATGACGCTGCTCTCCATGCTCAAGGGATTGCCGCTGGCCTATAACAAGGATATGCAGGAGGATAAAGAGGCTATTTTTGACGCAGTGGATACCCTCAAGCTGTGTTTGACTGCCTTTATCCCCATGATCGACACCATGCGGGTGCTTACCGACAATATGCGGGCGGCAGCGGCAAAGGGTTTTATCAACGCCACGGACTGTGCCGACTATCTGGTGGGAGAAAAGGGTTTGCCCTTCCGGGATGCGTACCGCATTACCGGCGAGCTGGTAGCACGGTGCATCGAGCTGGGCGAAACGCTGGAAAGCCTCTCTATGGAGGAATACCAGAAAGTTTGCTCTGAGTTTGACGAGGGTGTGTATGAGGCAATTTCGCTGGAGAAGTGTGTCAATGGCCGCACGGTGTATGGCGGCCCGGCACCGGAGAATGTGAAGTCTCAGGCAAAGGGAATGCTGAAAACATTGGAAGAGATGAAATAAAAGAATGGCGCGGAGCGGCGGGGACGCCCCCGCAGGCGATTCGCGGGTAAGCGGGTGCGAATGGGAAACGAGTTCCACGCGAACAATGTCACGATTTGTGTTTGCAAATTTAAGGAGGTTTCATGATGTCCTATACATTTATCGAAGGCGGCGTAACCGCCGCACAGGGGTTTTCTGCCGCAGGCGTTCACTGCGGCATCCGGCGCAATAAGTCCAAGCGCGATCTGGCCCTCATCGCCAGTTCTGTCCCCTGTAACGCTGCCGGTATTTATACCCTCAACAAAGTCAAGGGTGCGCCGATTCTCGTTACCAAGCGTAACCTGCAAAACGGCATCGCACGGGCAGTCATCTGCAACTGCGGCAACGCCAACACCTGCAACGCTGACGGCGAGGAAAAGGCATGGCGTATGTGTGAAATCGCCGGACAGGCGCTGAATCTGGACCCCTCCGACATCATTGTGGCCTCCACCGGCGTGATTGGCGAAATTCTTCCCATTGAGCCTATTGAACAGGGTACCCCGGAAGCTGCCAAGCTGCTGAATCCTTTTGGCAGTGCAGATGCAGCTGACGCCATCATGACCACCGACACCGTCCGCAAGGAAGTGGCGGTAGAGCTGGAACTGGGCGGCAAAACCGTGCGCATCGGCGGCATTGCAAAAGGCAGCGGCATGATTCACCCCAATATGGGAACCATGCTCAGCTTTTTGACCACCGACGCGGCAGTTTCCACCCCCATGCTGCAAAAGGCTTTGCAGGCCGCCGCCGACAAGAGCTTTAACATGGTGAGCATCGACGGCGACACCTCCACCAACGACACCCTCACCATTATGGCAAACGGTCTTGCCGGAAACGAGCTGATTGACAGCGAAAACGCGGATTATGCCGCTTTCTGCGAAGCGCTGGACGCTATGTGCATTCAGCTGGCTCGGATGGTCGGCGGGGATGGCGAGGGCGCCAGCCGCCTGCTGGTGTGCAAGCTCACCGGAGCCAAAGATCTGGAAACCGCGCGAGTGATCTCCAAGGCTGTCATCTGCTCCAGCCTGGTGAAGGCCGCCATGTTCGGCGCAGACGCTAACTGGGGCCGTGTGCTGTGCGCCATCGGCTATTCCGGCGCAGAAGTGGATATCAATAAGGTGGACGTGAGCTTTACTTCTCAGGCCGGCACCGTGGCTGTTTGCAAAGACGGCGCAGGCATCCCCTTTGACGAGGATGTGGCCAAAAAGGTACTGCTGGAAAACGAAGTGGATATCAACGTAACCCTCCACGACGGAGACGGCAGTGCGGAGGCTTATGGCTGCGACCTGACTTATGAGTATGTGCGTATCAACGGAGACTATCGGACCTGATTTTTGGAAAGACGAGAGAAGGGGAAGAAAATGCAGATTTCCAACCATAACCGGGCGCAGGTGCTGGTGCAGGCCCTGCCCTATATTCAAAAATACGCGGGAAAAACCGTGGTGGTTAAATACGGCGGCAACGCCATGATTAACGAAGAACTCAAAGAAGCCGTCATGAGCGATATTGTTCTGATGCAGTCTGTGGGTATCAATGTGGTGCTGGTACACGGCTGCGGCCCTGAAATCAGTTCTATGCTGAAAAAGATCGGCAAAGAGAGCCGGTT
>CALWVH010000068.1 GCA_944384915.1 uncultured Clostridia bacterium
TTCTTTTTATGTGCGTAGTTCTTTGCCGGAATAGGCGGAATCCCTGGAAATCAGGGCTTTTGGGCAAAAAGAAAGCACCGCAACCTTGATACCCATTGTATCAAAATTGCGGTGCTTCTTTGGTGGACCTGGAGGGATTCGAACCCTTGACCTCTCGGATGCGAACCGAACGCTCTCCCAGCTGAGCTACAGGCCCATTTATTTATAATAATATTTATTATATCATACTCCTAAACAAATTACAAGTGAAAATTTTAGTTTTCTCGGGAAGTCTGTTTTAATACTGCATTGCTTGCCAGAGAAAACTATGCTATAATAGGTTGAAAATTAATAAAGAAACATTGGGCTTGGGAGGCATCAGTAAAAATGAAGTATTATAACACCCCCGTTGAGGGGTTAACTATCCGTCAGGCAGAAGAAAAAGACTGTGCACTAATTTTGGAATTGATTCGGGGAATTGCCAAATACGAAAAAATGGAAGATCAGGTTATTGCTACAGAAGAATCTTTAAGAGAGTCTATTTTTGTACGGCGTCGGGCAGATGTACTCATAGCTGAATATGAGGGAAAAACTGCTGGTTATGCTTTGTATTTTAGAAATTTTTCTACCTTTGTAGGGCGAGAAAACCTGTATCTCGAAGATATTTTCGTCTGGCCTGAACTGCGGGGCAAGGGCATCGGCAAAGCTCTGTTGGTATGTGTAGCAAAGATCGCTGTAGAAGAAGGTTGCAGTCGCATGGACTGGGTATGTTTGGATTGGAACACTCCTTCTCAGAAATTCTATCAGGCTATGGGAGCCAATCCGCATCCGGAATGGCTGCTTTTCCGAGCAGAAAATGAGAATTTGAAAAAGCTGAGCAATATGCAATAAAGAGAGGGATTTCCATGGAAATTGAACGGAAATTCAAGTTGGATGCTTTTCCTGAGCATCTTCCCCTTTTACAGGCAAGTCAGGTCGAACAGGGATATCTTTCTGTCTCCCCCACTGTACGCATTCGCAGTAAATGTTGCGATGGCGTTACTGACTATCGCTTGTGCATTAAAGGGAAAGGTACACTGGTAAGAGAAGAAGTGGAACTTCCACTAGAAGAAGAGCAGTTTTTTCGATTAAAGAACCTACTTCATGGAGATATGATCCGAAAGGATTATCGAGTGTATTCATTATCTAATGGATTGAAATTGGAATGCAGTCTGGTGGACGCTGGAACGGAAAATGAATTTATGTATGCTGAGGTAGAATTTTCTACAGAGGCAGAGGCTAGAGCTTTTGTTCCCCCCACCTTTTTGGGAGAAGATGTTACCGAAATTCCAGGCTCTAGTATGAGCGCTTATTGGCAGCGCACACGAGGCTAAAATATCTGAATTGTAGAAAGCTCCGAAACGAATTTCCGTTTCGGAGCTCTTTTTAATCTGTCACAACGCCTTTTTGCAACAAAATATTGGCATATAAAGCCGTTTCCCCTGTGGCAATAATAGCATAAGCCTTCTTTGCTTCCTCATAAAAAGCAAAACGCTCAATCTGCCCAATGGCTTTTTCTTTTCTGGCATCATACTTGCAAACAATATCCTGATACGTATCCCAGATAGGGGTTTCCACCGTATCTCCAGGCATGACCTGCATCAGGTTAACAGGATGATCCACATAGGTATCCAAAGGGAATAGCTCCAAAATCGCATCCAGAATTTCTGGGATTCCATGACCATCCATACGAATAACGATGGCGTTTTTCCCCATGGATTCCGCGGGGAAATTGCCGTCCGCAATAACAATACGGTCACTGTGCCCCATTTCACAAAGGACCTTCAGTAACTCTGGCGACAAGATTTTGGGTATCTTTTTCAGCATAACAAACAACTCCTTTTTGTTGATTCATGGGAACTCCCCTTTTTCCCACGATACTTTTAATATAAAACCTTTATACAGGATCGACAGCCACTACACAAAGATTATGTATTTTTATCTACCTGATGGAAAGTTTTCAAATTCCCGGTTTTATTACTACGTTTAGCAAGTTCTGCTTCTACCTCTTCCAACGTAATACCTTCATTGACCATCAGCACCATTAGATGATACAGTAGATCGGAAATCTCCAATACTGTTTCCTTATTATCCCCGTTTTTTGCAGCAATGATCACCTCGCTGCACTCTTCCCCACACTTTTTGAGGATTTTATCTATCCCTTTTTCAAAAAGATAGCAGGTATAAGAACCTTCCTGCTTTTCTTCCTTTCGGTTGACAACCGTTTCATAAAGGGCCTGCAATACGTTATCCATGAACAATCGTCCTTTCGTTACTGATTCCAAATATTTTTAAAGAAGCAGCTATGAGCACCGGTATGGCAAGCATTTCCCGTCTGAATTACTTTTACCACTAAAGCATCATCGTCACAGTCTGCATGAATAGAAACCACTTTCTGCACATGGCCCGAAGTAGCACCTTTATTCCAAAGAGTTTGACGGCTACGGCTGAAAAACCAAGTATAGCCAGTAGAAAAAGTACGTTTCAGGGACTCCCGGTTCATATAGGCCAGCATCAAGATTTCTCCGGTAGCCGCTTCTTGCACAACAGCGGGAATCAAATCCCCCTTCTGAAAATACTGCTCAATAAAATCATCCATTGCCTCTTCAGAATGCATGTGCTTACCCGAGATCCGATGAGCGGCCAGAACAGCTGTTTTCAAGTCCAGGGAGCCTGCATACAGAGATTTGCCGCAGATAGCGCCATACAGGTTCAATTCGTGTAAGTCAATGATGTCCTTAAGATTGCTCACACCGCCGCTGGCAATGATGTTGCAGGAAACCGCATTATTGATTTTATCCAGCATTACTAAATTGGGACCATTCAGCATCCCATCCCGGGAAATATCAGTGACGATCAGATACCGAACTCCGATCTCTTCCATACGCTTAGCCATATCCAGATAGTCAACATTGGAAGTTTCCAGCCATCCCTCTGCGGCAACTTTACCGTCTCGAGCATCAATGCCGACGGCGATTTTCTTTCCGTACTTTTGCACTGCTTCCTTAACAAACTCCGGGTTTCTCAAAGCAGCAGAACCTAGGATGATCCGAGACACACCATTTTGCAGGTAATACTCCACTGTATTCATATCCCGGATTCCGCCGCCCACTTCCACATGCATATGGGTATTTTTAACAATATCAAAAATGGTATTATCATTCTGGGGCTTTGCAGCCTTAGCGCCGTCCAGATCCACCACATGCAGCCAACGGGCGCCGGCTTCTTCAAAAGCATTTACAGTTTTTAGAGGGCTTTCCGCTACTTTTTCGGCAGTAGCATAATCCCCCTGATTCAAACGGACACACTGTCCTTCATGGAGATCAATAGCAGGTAAAATAACCATACATTCATCCTTTCCCGGCGATCCAGCCGCCGAATCCATTTCCCGCCGTGCGGGATTCATAAATCTTCTTTTCTTTCTTCTTAAGCGCTTTGGCTTGTGCTGTCTTTCGACAACTGTATTTTTAGCAATTTCTAGTATATCACAAAATTCCCTTGGTGGAAAGTACCCCGCCTCCACTGGGAGCAGTTGCTTCTCGTAAAGCATGAGCAGCCGCTTTAAACAGAGCTTCAATCATATGATGAGAATTTTTTCCATATTCTACCCGCAGATGCAGCGTCATGCCAGCATTAAATGCTAGCGCCCGGAAAAATTCCTCGGTCATACAGGTATCAAAATCACCTACTCGTTCTTCTGGAAATTCCCCCTGAAACACCAAAAACGGTCTACCGCTAATATCCACAGAAGCAAAAGCTAAAGCTTCGTCCATAGGGACAAAAAAGCTGCCGAACCGACAGATTCCTCCTTTGTCTCCCAGTGCTTTGGAAAAAGCCTGTCCCAATACAATGCCGGTGTCCTCGATGGTATGGTGGCAGTCCACATACAAATCACCTTCAGCATGCACTTTCAATCCAAAGCCGCCGTGAACTGCCAGTGCGGTGAGCATATGGTCAAAAAATCCGATGCCTGTCTCAATTTCTACCGTTCCTCCATCTAATGAAACCGAGACAGAAATATCCGTTTCCTTTGATTTTCTTGTAACCTGCGCGATACGTTCTATCTCCATATTTTTCCCTCCTAATTACTTGGTGAAAAACTCTTCGAGTACACTTAGCACCATCCGGTTTTCTTCGCTTGTTCCGGCGGTAATACGCAGATACCCTGCAAACTTTCGGATAGCTATGCCCTTTTCCAACATATATTGGAAGATCTCTGCATATTTTCCGGTGCGGATAAATACAAAATTGGTGTCACTTTCAAGTACTTCCATTTCTCCTGGAAACTTTTGCACCAGTATCTTTACGCCGTCTAGCAGCTGGGTTTTGGAAACAAGAATCTCAGACAGCGCAGCTTTGGATTCCTCTTTTCGCCGAAGCAGCGCTGCTCCAGCCGCCTGGGTGAAAGAATTGAGGTTATAGGGGGACTTCACGGCCTTCAGCGCGTTAGTCAAAGGTAGAGAACCAACCGCAAACCCTAACCGCAGTGCCGCGCCGCCAAAGGCCTTGGAACAGGTGCGGAGAATCAGCAAGTTATCATATTGATCGAACTCCGGCAATAAGCTCTGGTCCCAGAAATCCATATAGGCTTCGTCCAGCACCACTAATGCATCAACGGAGGTGATGAGCCGCCGAACTTCTTCCCGTCCTAACCCCAGAGAAGTGGGGTTGCAGGGATTAGAAAAAATCAACAGCTTAACATTCTGCTCTCCACACACCTTGATGACTTCGTCCACATCGATCCGCAGGCTTTCTGGCTTTTGCAATATCACCGGCACACCTTCGGCAATGATGCCATAAAAGCGATACATAGAAAAATCCGGTTCCAGCGTGAGAAAGGTATCACCCTTTTCCAAAAAGGAATTGCAGATAATGGAGATCAGTTCATCGGAACCGTTTCCGGCAGTGACGTTCTCCACAGGAACCTGATAATAATCAGCAAAGGCTTTACAGACCTCGGTAGAAAGGGGATCGGGATAACGATTTAGTACCAGCTCCGACGCGATATGGGCAAACTCCTGCCGAAGGTCTTCCGGCAGACCAAAAAAAGACTCGTTGGCATCCAGCCGGATGGCATATTTCCCAGAAATAGGGTCATAGGGCTTTAGGTTGCGGATTTTCTCGTTGAGCTGGTACATATTCTTTCCTCATTTCTAAAGTTAACAGATTTTAAAAGTCCTGCTTCCGTACCTGAATAGAATTGGCGTGGGCGGTCAGCCCTTCCGTTTCTGCCAGACAGATGATCTCCTCCGCAGCTTCTTTCAACGCCGGTTTGGTATAGTAAATAAAGCTAGATTTCTTAATAAAACTATCCACCGAAAGGGGCGAGAAAAATCTTGCCGTGCCACTGGTGGGAAGCACATGGTTGGGTCCTGCAAAATAGTCACCCAGAGGTTCAGGAGAATAATTGCCCAGGAACACCGAACCGGCGTTGTCCATGCGGCCCACATACTCCATGGGGTTCTCACAGCAAACCTCCAGATGTTCCGGGGCCAAATCATTGGCAAACTCCACCGCTTCGTCCATGGTCTCACAGACAATAATAGCGCCGAAATTGGTAAGGGCTTCCTCAATAATATCCTTTCGGGAAAGAGTCGCCATCTGCTTTTCCAGCTCTACTACCGTTTCTGCCGCTAACTTTTCGCTGGTGGTAATAAGAATGGAAGATGCCATGCGGTCATGTTCTGCCTGGGACATGAGGTCCGCCGCCAGATAGGCGGGCTTTGCCGTCTCGTCAGCAACAATCAGGATTTCGCTAGGGCCGGCAATCATGTCGATGTCTACGGTACCGTACAGTTGCTTTTTGGCCGTGGCCACAAAGATGTTACCTGGACCCACGATCTTGTCCACCTTAGGGACTGTCTCGGTGCCAAAAGCCAGTGCTGCTACCGCCTGTGCACCGCCCATGAGGAACACTCGATCAACTCCGGCAACCAGCGCGGCTGCCATAATATCCGGGTTAGGCTTGCCGTTTTTGGCGGGAGGCGTTACCATGATGATCTCCCCTACCTCTGCGATTTTGGCAGGGATTGCATTCATCAATACAGAGGATGGATAAGCTGCTGTGCCGCCTGGCACATAGATGCCAACACGATGCAGGCCGCGCACCCGCTGGCCCATCATCACGCCGTTTTCCTTGGTAGTGAGCCAGCTCTGCTGCTTTTGCCGCTGGTGAAAATCCCGGATATTGGCAGCGGCTTTTTCCAGCGCGGAAAGGAAGGCAGGATCGCACTGGGCGGCCAGCTCCTTTAGTTCTTCTTTAGAAATCTCGGTTTTTTCCGGGGCCTCGCCGTCAAACTTTTCCGTATAGGCGCGCACCGCTGCGTCACCGTTTTTCCGCACTGTCTCGATAATCTCCGCTACAATGCCGTCTACCTTGCGGTCGTTTTCCCCAATGCGCTCCTTCAGCTTTTCAATAAATCCACGGCAGACTTCCGCGCTGCCGGTTACGGTCTGAATCATGTTTTCTCCTGCCCTTCCCTCTAAGATTTGATAAACTTCATCATTTAGGATTTCCCCATTTATTTTTGTACTTTGGAATTTTTCAGCAATTTTCGTCCTGTCTGAGTTTCCATGGCCTGTAGTACCGCTTCAAAAGTTCCCTGAGAGAAACCGTCTGCCCGATAAATTCCAAATATGTTATAAGAAAACAAAACCAAACACAGAGAGCCGTCATACCAAGCCCCATTTGCCTTCCCATAGGGTACACAGGTCAAGGTCACGCCATCCTGCCAGGTCTCCACCCGGTCACGAAAAAATAGCGTCTTCCGTTCAGCTTTTTCGGGAACACTCATTTTTTGCTGTGCATAAGCATTCTTTGCGGTGCGGATAATCGCCCGATTCGTAACAAAAAAAGATAAAAAGGCAAGAATCCCCATAAAGACAGCACAGAAAATACACAGCATATAAACATGGACTACCGGGCGCCTCCCCGGAATTTCTTCCCATGTAAAAGCACGGAATAAGAAAAAGAGACCTGCAAGTACCGGCAGCACACACCCAAATACTCTTAAATTTCGAAGCTTGGGAGACTTACGGAGCAAAAAACAAGCCCCCTGTAAAAATTCTGCTTCGGATGGTTTTACCTCATAAACAGCAATTGGTTCTTCGTTCATGCTTATGACCATTCCTTTCCGCTACGCTTCAAGGCACCAAAGGAAATGAAACTCAGTGTCTCTATCGCAGCAAGTCGTAATTTGTTAGAATGTACTTGGGAAAGCAGGCACACTACAGAGC
>CALWVH010000069.1 GCA_944384915.1 uncultured Clostridia bacterium
CTGCTGGACGCTATTACAGGGAGGGATACCTGATGTCAAAACCGGTAGTCGCCGTTGTCGGCAGGCCCAATGTGGGCAAATCTACCCTTTTCAATAAGCTGATCGGTCAGCGCCTGTCCATTGTGGACGATACCCCCGGTGTGACCCGGGATCGCATTTATGGAGAATGCGAGTGGAAAAACCGGAAGTTCTCGCTGGTGGATACCGGCGGTATCGAGCCGGATTCTTCGGATGTGATCCTCTCCCAGATGCGGATGCAGGCACAGCTGGCTATTGACGCCGCAGACGTCATCATCCTGGTGACAGACGTGCGTACCGGCCTGGTGGCTACAGATTCCGATATTGCCGCCATGCTGCTGAAAAGCGGCCGCCCGGTGCTGGTGTGCGTGAATAAGTGCGATTCCGAGGGCGAGCCCCCGGCTGATTTTTACGAGTACTATAATCTGGGTCTGGGCGACCCCATCCAGGATTCTTCTGTGCACGGCCACGGCACCGGCGATCTGCTGGACGCAGTGGCGGACCTGCTTCCCCCGGAGGAAGAGGAGGACGAGGACGGGGAGACCATCCGGGTGGCCATTATAGGCAAGCCCAATGTGGGAAAATCTTCGCTGGTAAACCGGATTTCCGGCGAAAACCGGTGTATCGTCTCTGATATTGCCGGTACTACCCGTGACGCTATCGATACCGAGATCGAAAACGAGTTCGGCAAGTTTGTGCTCATCGATACCGCGGGCCTGCGCCGAAAAAACAAGGTGGAGGATGCCATCGAAAAGTACAGCAACCTCCGTGCCCAAATGGCCATTGAGCGGGCGGATGTGTGCGCCATCCTCATTGATGCCGAGGTGGGCTTTACCGACCAGGATTCCAAGGTAGCGGGTCTGGCCCATGAGGCAGGCAAAGGCTGCGTCATCGTGGTGAATAAATGGGACGCTGTGGAAAAAGACCAGAACACCATGGCGGAATATCGGAAGAAGCTGGAAAACGATTTTTCCTTTATGTCCTATGCGCCCTTTGTGTTTATCTCTGCCAAGACCGGCCAGCGTATTGACCGGCTGTTTGAGCTGATTAAGCACGTGGCCAGCAGCAACTCCATGCGTATCCCCACGGGTATGATTAACGACGTGTTGGCCCAGGCGGTGGCCAGAGTGCAGCCGCCGACGGATAAGGGCAAGCGGTTGAAGATTTACTACATGACCCAGGCTTCTACCCGTCCGCCAACATTTGTGTGCTTTGTGAACTCGGCGGAGCTGTTCCACTTCTCCTACCAGCGGTATCTGGAAAACCGCATCCGGGAGACCTTTGGCATGGAGGGTACCCCCATCCGGTTTATTATCCGGGAACGAGGAGATAAGAACTAATGGAGTACGCGTGGAAACAGCATTAAAATTTGCGCTATCTTTCCCGCGAACATAAAAGTTTTACTCGATTTTTTTCAAAAAATCGCGGATTCCAAAGGCAGAGCCTTTGGCCGCTCTCCGCAGAGAGCGGAATTCTTATGCTGAAAAGCGCATTTTTGAAAAGTGAATTTGAAAGCTTCCGGTGGAAGCTTTCAAAGAGAAAAACTTTTTGCAAGAAAAAAAGTTTTTCTTCCCCGTTCCTAATGTCTTTCTCTCCGTTTTCCCGGAAGGGAAAATCGGAAAAAACTCCCTCGTCAGCCCGCTATTATATTTAGAAGGAGAGATGAACCATGGATTTCAGTCATTTTGCAGACTTCATCCTGCCAGGGATCGGCACAGCGGTCATCGCGTATCTTTTGGGAAGCCTGAGCTTTTCCATCATCCTCACCCGCATCTTTAAAAACCACGAGGATATCCGCTCCTATGGCAGCGGCAATGCGGGAGCCACCAATGTGCTCCGTTCTGTGGGCAAAAAAGCGGCGGCCCTTACTTTCCTCCTGGATTTCCTAAAGTGCGTGGTAGCAGTCATTGTCGGTAAAGTGATTTTCGGCTATGTGGCTGCCCAACTGGGGGTAGGGGATACCGCCGTACAGTATGGCGCCTTTATCGCTGGGTTTGCCTGCCTGCTGGGCCATGTGTTCCCCATCTATTTCGGTTTTCGGGGCGGCAAAGGAGTCGTCACCAGCGCAGCCATGATGGCCCTTATCGATTGGCGGGTATTTGTGATCGTGCTCCTTACTTTTATTATTGTTTTTGCTTTGAAAAAGATTGTTTCCCTGGGTTCGGTGCTGGGAGCCTGTGTGTATCCCGTTGCCACCTTCCTCATCACCTTTTTCTTTGACTACAAAATGCCCTTCCTCTCCATGGTGAGCAGCGCCAGCCTTACGTATGTGGTGATCTGCACCGCGCTTTCTCTGCTTATCAGCCTGACGGTGATTATCCTGCACCGTGCCAATATCAAGCGGCTGTTGGCCGGGGAGGAGAAGCAGATCTCCTTTAGCGGACCTAAAGCATAAGAAATATCAATCAAATAAAAAACAGCGCCGAACCGGGAGAAATCCTAGATTCGGCGCTGTTTTTGTAACCATAGAAATGGGGACAGAAAAAAGGAGCCTAAGCTAGGCTCCTTTGAATTCTGCTCCAATTAGATTGCACGGGTAACCTTGCCGGAACGCAAGCAGCGGGTGCAGGCGTAAATACGCTTGGGAGTACCATTCACAACTGCTTTTACGCGGCGGATATTCGGTTTCCAGGTTCTGTTGGAACGACGATGGGAGTGGG
>CALWVH010000070.1 GCA_944384915.1 uncultured Clostridia bacterium
TGATGCGGCTTGATAACGGTGTTCCCGACGCCGCCTCCTGCCGGAGTCTGGAGCTGGGCATGATCCGGTGTGTGGATGAGATCCGGGAGCAGGTGCGGCGTGATACAGGGCTGTCCGTCACCGACGCTCAGATCGAAGGGGTACTGTCGGAAAAAGCGTGCAGCATGGAGGAAACAGCCCGGAATATCATTCAAAAACAGGGGCGTATTTACACGGAGCGATTACTGTCTGCCGTGATGGAATCGGGATTTGACCTGAAAGCCATCCCCGTGGTGATGCTGGGCGGCGGCGCAGCGGTGGTCAAGCGCAATGTGACCCCCAAAGACGGCCTGTGTCGGGTTTTTGCCCTGCTGGACGACAAGGTAAACGCCGAAGGGTTTGAGCGGATCCTGGGGCAGGTGGTGTGAGCAAGGGATGAGCCGTCCCCTATTTATGTTCCGCCCCAACCTGCAGAACAAAGATCACCAAAAGGCGTGGGAGATCCTGCAAAGTGTGCCGGAAGGGCAGAAAAGCGCCTTTCTGGTGCAGGCGATTCTGGAAACCGCTCGGAAGGAAGAACTGGAAACGGCCCTGCGCCGGGTGCTGCGGGAGGAACTCAAAGCTACATAAAATAATGGCTGCCGTGGTAATATTACAGCTGAAATTGGACGCCATTACTGCGTCCGTCAAGAAAGAAATAACCGCCAGAAAAAACAAGATAACGGTGAACGGATTGATAAAAGCTCTTCTTAACCGATAGAGCACCGTATCGGATGCCCGGCCAGATAAAATATTCTTTCCGTATTGGATACGGCTTTCCTCTGCCTGTTCCTCGTTATAGCCTTGCTCGGAAATGTGAAAATCCCGATACAGCGTATCTATGTCCATATATGCAGAGTCAAGCACACGCCGGTGAATGGTAGGGCCTCTTTTCATTCATCTCACCTCCATGTGATTGTTCTTATCATATCATAAAACTACTCGATTGGCTTCAATAGAAGTCTTGCTTTTTTCTTGTTTCCATAAGAATTGAGAGGAAAAGTTAATCGCTGTCCCTGGACTGACAAGAATTGTGGAAAAATACAGAGAAATGACAGTTTATGAGGAAAGTAAAGAATTGTAAAATTCTTTAAAAATCTATTTTAAAAAGACAAGCGGAAGGGAATTGGTCTTTTAGGTCAGAAACACGATTTTTTGCAGGCGTTCTGACTCTACGGGCAAAATGGTAAATTGTATGATAAAAAACAGAGAATAACTTTATTTGCATTTATCTTTAATTTTACACAACCGTGATAGCACACTAGTTTTAAGTTGAGTAAAATTAATAATTGGATAGGGAGGAATGACTCTTGCTGCTCTGATAAATAAGTGTTAGTCATTCCCTATTTATGAAAAGGAGGAAAGAAAATGAAGTCAAAGAAGCGATGCACAAGTACGGTTCTCGCAATAATGATGACAGCGACCATAACATTATCACCGTTTCAATCGGTTTCTGCATTGGACGTGGTAACAAAACAGTATGACCTTGAAGGGGATGGGAGCCCGGCTGCCCCGTATATTGTGGAAACACAGGATGATTTACTTTATATTACAGAGCAGATCAATGAAAACAATAGCTCTTATGTGGGAAAAGCCTATGAACTGGGAAATAACATCTCTATGACGCAAGATTTTCCCATGATTGATGAATTTTCAGGGTCTTTCGATGGCAAAGGATATGTGATCGAAGATCTTGTAATGGAAGGAGCTTTGCCGGATAGCAATAAAGGTTCTTACCGGGCTGGCTTTATCCGTAAAAATTCAGGTACGGTAAAAAACTTGACATTAAAAGACATTACGCTTACTTGTACCGGAGATAATGGTACTGCCGGAGGCCCAGCAGTCGGAGGTCTTGTAGGCGAAAATAATGGTACAATTGAACGTTGTTCGGTTACAGGTACAATTAATGCACCTACTTATGAGATGGCTGCGGGAATTGTTGGTAAAAATAGTGATAAAAAGGTAGTTTCCGACTGCTTTTTCTCTGGAGATGTAACAGCAATGTATATGGCTGGAGGAATTGTCGGATATGCAAAAGGAACGGTTGAACGCTGCTTGGCTAAGGGAAATCTGGCAACAACCAGTACTCATCCTACCGACGGAAGAAAAACACAGCAGGGTAACGATGCAGGACTGATCTGCGCATATCCTGGAAATCCGCTGACAGTACAAAACAACGTTGCGATTGGTGGAGAAATTACCCTGTCGTATCCGGATTACGCTATTGATGGTTTTGTAGGCCGTGTTGTGGGATATACGGGCAACAGCGTAAAAATGATTAACAACTATGGCAGCACAGAAATCCGCATAAAGAACCAGACGGTTACAAGTACCAGCGGAAATTCTCAGCATGGTTTGGACAAAACAGATTCTGAACTGAAGACACAGGGAACCTACGAAGCTCTAGGTTGGGATTTTGATGAAGTTTGGGAGATGGACGATCAGACCGGTTATCCTACTTTACAAAAACCGAAGGAAGAAGCTGGTGTTACCGCCCTAACTGGTGATGGCAGTGTAAGCAACCCCTTTTTGATTAACAATGAAGCAGAGTTTTTGTTTTGGATTGAGCAATTAAATCTGCAAAACGGTGTTTATTGCAACGGGAAAAAATTTCAATTAATGAATGATATCACGCTAACCGATGAAATTACGATGGTTCAATCCTTTGATGGAGTGCTGGATGGAATGGGACATACCATCCATGGCCTGAAAATACGAGGCGCGGTACCAGATACTGATAAAGGCAATTACCGTGCGGCAATGATTATTGAAAATTCCGGAACAATTTGTAACTTGACATTGGCAAATGTGGATATTGCTTGCACAGGGGATAATGGAAATACGGCAGGACCCGCCTGTGCGGCACTGGTATCAGAGAATATTAGTGGAGGTATGGTGCAGAGCTGTGCGGTTACAGGGGAAATATCTGCTCCAGGATTTGAAAAGGTTGCTGGTATTGTAGCACAGAATAAGGGTGGCTCGGTACAGGATTGTTACTTTGACGGAAAGCTGACGGGAAAATTTATGGGCGGCGGAATAGTTGCCTACAATAATTCCAACAGCAGTATCCAGCGTTGTTTTTCAAACGCAGAGATTGTTTTAACCGCAACAGAACAGGTCAGCGGGAAAAATAGCCAGCAAGGCAATGACGGTGCTATGATTTGCGCCTATCCCAATACGGCTTACATTCAGGGAAATGTAGCTTATGGAGGTTCTATCGTTTACGCCTACAATCAACCAGATGCAAAAACAGAGGGATATTACGGACGCATTATTGGATGCAATGATTTTGGAAAGACCCTGCGCGATAACCTTGCCAATGAAACGATTACCATCAATGGGAAAACGGTAAGTGGTACTTATAACGATCAGAACGGGCAGAATACCTCTTTGGAGATGCTTCAGAAACAGAGCACTTACGAGGATCTGGGATGGAATTTCTCTTATACCTGGAAAATGGATGAGGCCAAAAAGCACCCTGTGCTGCAATATGTAGATTCTTCTACACGCCCGGATCGTATTACCGTTACTTTTTACGGTGATGCAACCACACAGAAAGCGTTTACTTGGTTTACCAGTACAATGGTTGAACAGCCAGTTGTGAAAATTAGCGAATCTAAGGATTTCAGTAATGCGGTTTTGGTAACTGCCGACCAGAAAGAATTATATGGCAGTGTACAGTATCAGGCACTAGCAGAAAATTTAAAACCGGATACCACCTATTACTATCAGGTAGGTGACCAGAAAACAGGAATCTTCAGCGGAACTGGAACATTTGTTACTGCAAAAGAAAGCGGTGCTTTTTCGTTCATTAATCTGACGGATACACAATCCTATACGGATGGAGATGCACAGATTTCCGCCAATACCTTACAAAAAGCTCTGGCTACAGTACCCGATGCAGCATTTGTTATGCATGGCGGCGACGTGGTGGATGACGGTTCTAACGAAGGAATGTGGAAAAGTCTTTTGAATTTCTCTGCTGCGGGGTTAATGAATACGACGATTGCTCCTGCCGCCGGAAACCATGAATCGAAAAACAGTGATTTTATCAACCACTTTAATCTGGAACTTAACGGGTCCACGACGGGTGGAACTTACTACTCTTTTGATTATAGTAATGCACATTTTGTGGTCTTGAACACCAATGAGGACCCAACACAGAACCTTTCTCAGACTCAGCTTGATTGGTTAAAATCCGATGTTACAAAGGCTCGGGAAAACGGAGCGGAGTGGGTGATTCTCAATCTTCATAAAGGTCCATATACCACTGCTTCTCATATGGACGATCAAGATATCAAGGCGATGCGAAAGGTACTGGTCCCTCTGATTGATGAGCTTGATATTGACTTGGTTTTACAGGGACACGACCACATCCTAGCACGTACAAAAGTATTGGCTTATGATGAAAACGGAACAGAGTATTCTACGCCGGTAGAAACTACGAAGATTACAGAAATGAAGGGCGGAAAACGGATTGAGTACGCTCTCAGTCCAGAAGGGACAATCTATTTTCTTTCCAATACAGCGGGTGTAAAGCATTACGACCAAGAGGAATCTCCTAACGGAATTGACATGGATGAGTATCTGGAATTGTTTGATCGCTCCGAGCAGGGAATCAAAAACAATTCCTCAGAAAAAAATGCCCAATATTTTACCGGCATTACCATTAATGGCGGTGAATTGGAGGCAATGGTATATCAGATTAAAGATCAGTCTGTCCCGTATTCTTGGGAAGGGTTTGGTATCGATAAAGAGATTCAGCCCATGATTGAGCAAATTGAAAATCTGCCGGAAGAGGACGAACTGACTTTGGCAGATAAAACAGCTGTTACTCAAGCCAGAAAAGAGTATAATGACCTGACGGATGCCCAGAAAAAAGCGGTTACAAATTACAGTAAACTCAAGGAACTGGAATACCGTCTGGCAGAATTGGAGTCCGATAGTGAGAAGTCATCCCTGTGGTTTGATCGCACAGCACAGGCGCGGCAAATCATTTCAGTATGCAATAATCAGAATGAAACTTTCTTTGATGCACCTGTTCTCCTTAAACTTGACCGTATTCCTGCGGGAACACAACAGGATACCTTGAAATTTTATACGATGAGCGGGCTGTCTGTTCCTTATGAGATCGAAAACTGGGACCCTGAAGGAATTACCACCGTATGGGTGAAGCTGGAAGAACTGCCTGCAAGAGATGCTGTAAATCTCTGGGCGTACTTTGGCGGACAGAACGCTCAAAACGATCCATCTCAGGTGTGGAATGATAATTATGAATTGGTAGAACATTTTAGCCAAGACTCTCAAAACGGCGATCAGCGGATAGATTCTACTGGCAAACAGGTGGGCACAGTAGAAGGAAAAGGTCTGACTGCTGTGGCAGGAGAAAACGGCACCATGACGTCGTATTTTGACAGTACAAAGATTATTTATGGAGATGTAGGCGGCGGTCTGGATCAGGTGAGCGTTAGTGCTATTTATCAGGCGACATCCCAAGATCTTCAGAATCAGCCGGAGGATAATGCGCCTTTCTTTGCCAAGGATGTGGCGGGAAGCGGAAGCAGTGATACCTTGTTTTTGGGATTGAATAAAACCAATAAGCAGCTGGTATCTCGCTATTCTGGCATTTGGTATGAGTCCAGCAGTACAAGTGCTCAGACAACTGAATCGAAACTTGCACTTCCTCAAGACGGACAGCCTCACTTAGTAACAATGAGTTATGACGGTATGACAGTTTCTGTCTTTGTAGACGGCGAAAAACAATATGAATCTTTTGCAGAATATCGTACCACTCTTAACGACCCTAAAACCCCCTCTACAATTGGCGCATATTCTAATACCGACAGTGTAAAGGCCTCTTATCGGGGTGCATTGGATGATATTCAACTGACCGGTTACCGCGTCACACCAGAATGGGAGGCTTTCCGATATGCCAATTATTTCGGAGATGCTGTTTCCTATGGCGATATGGAAGAGAAATCACAGGATAATCCCCAGATTCATATCTCTTATCCCATAGATGGAGAGGCTGCACAGACTGGTATGATTAAAATAAGCGGAGTAGTTACCAAGGCATCTTCTTTAACTGCGGTAGTAGATGGAAAGACTTTTGATTGCGGCAGTGCTAATGCAGGTGAGTTTTCTGTGATGGTACCGGTGGACGCATTAGGTGAGCAGACTATTACACTCAAAGCGGACGAAGCAGAAGATTCTGTTTCCCTGATTTTCTCTGATTCCAAGGCTCCCAATATGCCTGTGCTGTCAGATTCTTCTGAGAATGGCGTAGTGAATGGAAATACCGCAACTTTAAATGCCAATATTTCCTCTGATACTAACGAGGAGGTTGCTGTACAATTCTATCAAAATCAGGCCATAGAGCTGAGTGACCAGAACACGGTAGTGCGTTATGGTACGACTTCCGATCAGTTACCAGATGGAATAAAACCCGCAGACGGACAGCAAAGCGCCTCCCTGTTTGGTACAGTTTCCGGTCAGGACGAAAATCCTTACCAGATTTATGAAATTACCCTGAACGAACAACAGAAAAAGGCAGAAAATTTCCACCTTGTTTGGAATGGTACCGCTGAGCGTGAGGTTACCGCCTATGTGTACAACACAGCCCAGAATAGTTGGGTAGAAGTGGGATCAGCCTACCGTCAGAATTCCGAATCCGTTTCGATTGATATGAATATTCAAAATCAAGATGTGATAAATGATGGAAAACTTACCCTGCTTTTCTGGCGTGGTATGACTCAAAATATTCAAGATCGTGAAACTTATCACCCAGAGGAAGGACAGTTTGACTTTGGAATGGTAATGGTACCCGATTCTCAGCTGTATACTCAGTCTTATCCGGAAAAAATTCAAGAACAATTTCAGTGGATTGTAGATTCTGCCGAAGAGAATAAAACCAAGATGGTACTTCATGTTGGCGACGTAGTTAATCGGCCTTATTTAAATCAGACCTTCAGCTGCCAGTGGCAGGAAGCCCTGGCAGCTGTCCGTCTGTATGCGAAAGCGTGCGACGTAGTTAATCGGCCTTATTTAAATCAGACCTTCCAGTGGCAGGCAGCTTCGTCTGCATTCAATTTGTTGGAAGAGGCAAAGATTCCTTATGCTATTGCCTGGGGTAACCATGACTACGATAATGAAGTAAATAATCGAATCCGTTATAATGAGTTTTTCCCTGTTACCCGTTTGCAGCAGTCAGCTGGAGATCTATGGGGCGGTTCTTTTGGGATTGATGCCAATAAACCTATTGATAATGCTTATTACCTAATGGAAGAACATGGTACAAAGCTGCTGGTGATGAGTATTTCTTATTGGCAGACCAGCCAGGATTTGGATTGGGCAGCTAAAGTGATTGAAAAATACCCGGAATACTCTGTGGTTCTCTTTACTCATAATTATATTAATATGAGCGGAATTTCTAACACAGATATTCTCAATAAATTGGTGAAAAATCATTCTAATGTAAAATTGGTATTGAGTGGACACGTGGCCGGAACGAATGTGTTGTACAGTGACTTCGGCGATCATGAAACCTATAACGTGCTGGCAGACTACCAGGGACTTTCCTATGGCGGTCAGGAATATATCCGCAGTATACAATTTGATGTGGAAAATGACCTCATCTACTTCAATACCTATTCTCCCATGACAGGATCAACGGTATCTCCTTATGGAGAAGGAACCTATTCCGGTGACAGAGGGAATCTGTATCAGAAAAATAAAGATGAATTTGCCATTCAGTTGGATTTGGGAGGGACTTCTACCCGAAATTTGACAACTAATTCACTGACACTGGCAGCTGGTGATAATCAGAAGATTGGTGAAAAACAAACGGTTGTTGGAAATGGCAAGGCCAGCGTAACGGTTAACAGTTTACAGGCAGGCTCATCCTACGAATGGTTTGTAACAGTAACAGATAGAGCTGGAAATGTAGTCACCAGTGCTCCTAAGAGTTTCTCCGTAGAATATGAAACGCACACACATACTTTAGTAAAAACAGAGGCCAAAGAAGCTACTTGTACTCAAGATGGCAACATCGCATACTGGTATTGCGCAGGCTGCGATAAATATTTTAAGGATGCATTGGGAGAACAGGAAATTTCTGCAGAAAAAACGGTGGTAAAGGCATTTGGGCATGACGCTCAACTGCATAACCAAAAAGATGCTACCTGTACTGCTGAAGGGTATACTGGTGACATGGTATGCAGTACCTGTGGTGAATTATTGGAGCGAGGCAAAGTTATTGAAAAACTTTCCCACAATTATAAGGACGGCATTTGCGTTGCCTGTGGAACAAAAGATCCTGACTATAACCCAAGCATTTCATCGCCTGAAACCGGTGATAACAGCAATATGGTGCTGTGGGTTTCATTGATGGCTCTTGCAGGCATAGGCTTAGCTGTTACAACAATTTACAGTCGAAAGAAAAAATATAAGGAATAACGTTTAATTGTGGTGAGACTCGTTTTTCAAAAAACTATCGAAAAACGAGTCTCATTTACGGCTTGGTTCTTGCTTCCCCACACCGGTATTTAATTGATGAATCTTTCTATATGAAAAAGGCTAGGAGTATTGAACAGTTAATTTGACTGTCCAGTACTCCTACCTTGTTTTAAAGATAACATCACAGTTCTTCCGAAAGATAGCTCTGTTCTGGTAGAAGTGGATGTCAAAGCAAATGGAAACAATATGTTTACGGTTTATGTGCCGGAGGGATACAAATCTGCTGGTATCCTTTTATGATCTGTATAAAGTAAGACAAAAATCGCTTCTGTTAGGGGCCTGATATCCTGAAAAAGGCTTTAACATCTTTTTTGATTAAGTTCCAGATTTTGAATTTTAGTTAAGAGATTTAAGTGATGACAATTTAATAATAGCAATGCTCTTTAAAACAATCAAAAGCATATTGGTAGTCATCAAAATTAACATTAGGAGAAACAGAGTGGTCTGTACCGAAAAAATAACTTGCTTTTAAATGACGCATTGCATCGGTAATTCGTAAAACTTCCTTTTTAATCTGACTTCGATCTCCATTCTCAAGAATTCTTACATCGAATCCTCCTATAAAAGCAAGGCTTTCCCCATACTTTTCTGCAAAGCGCACAACATCACATCCGGCTTTTACCTCCATAGGATTTAAAGCATCAAATCCGCTTTCTATTATTAAAGGAATGGCAGCTTCAGAATTCCCGCAGCAATGAAATATAGCCAAAACATTATGACTGTGCAAAAAATGGGTGAGCTTCTGATAATAAGGTAAAAAAAGTTCTCGCAATAATTGTGAAGAGCAAAAAAGCCCTTTATTATAGGCCAAATCGTCATACAAATAAAAGCCATCTGGCGTTCCGCAAGTGTCAAAAATATAGCTTAGATGTTTGATGAAAAAGTCTGTGTATGTTTGGTTAAAATCTTTAATCCATTCAGGATCATCTAAAAGACTTTCGAACATACATACATCCCCTAAAGAGCTACGGAGTAATTCCCATATTCCTAGGTTTCCATATACTGAAAATAAACCTTTATGATTGCAGGTTTCAAGTAGTCTGTGAGTTCCTTCCAAATCGCAGCGTTTAGGTTGGAATCCTTTTATCTGTGGCTTATATATTGTTTTCCAATTATCGAACAATATGGTAAAAAGCGGATTCTGTCTAGTGGTGAAAGCTGCTTTATGAACTTACAGGATTCACATAACTATTACTCTTCACCCGATTCTCCTTGTGAAATATTGTGGGTTCATTTTGGAGGGAAAGCTGTATTTGATCTTCTACCAGTTATATTTACAAATTGTGAAAAGGATTTTTGTGTAATAGAGAATTTAAAAATTGCAGATTACATCAGATGTTGTATCTCCATTTACCAAACGGAACATCAGAATCCATATTTGCAGATATCAAGTGTTTTATATAGTCTTTTGATGGAAATTTTATCTTCTTTACCTAATTCTAATATAGATGCTGCTTTGCGACAGAACGAATTTCAAGATCAACTTGATACATATGTTTTTTCTCATATTGACCAAAAAGTTACTTTAGAAGATCTGGCAAAAGAATTCCATTTTAGCAAATCATATTTCTGTAGAAAAGTTAAAGCTACAACAGGCTACACTTTTTCCAAATATCTATTGCATAAAAAAATTGAAATTGCCAAATATAAGCTGCTTTATACTGAGGACAAATTAAGTGATATTGCCAATTCTTTAGGCTTTTATGATCAGAGCCATTTTTCTTATTGCTTCTATAGAACTGTAGGTTTGTATCCCACACAATATCGATTGGATCAAAAGTCTAGTGATTACATTGATAGTAACGGTTCCTAAATATTTGTGGACAATACCCCTCTTATTGTATTTCAGAACAAGATGACATTGGGGATGTTTCTCAACTTCATTTGGCACAGTACTGCACGGTTCCAACAAGAAAAGAGGCTCGACAGGTTGCAGTGTATTTTGAAGAGCATGGATTTTTACCTTTTTCCGGTAATCCTGTCTAATGGATATACCAGTAAATAAATCAGTTGCATAATTCAATCTATTTTTAAAGCGTAGGATCAATCTTTTACAATATATTGAATTGTGTTTTTGATTGCTATCAAAGAATTAAAAAGCTGACGGTCCCTTTATTTTTACCATAAAGGGACCGTCAGCTTTTTAGCTTCCTGTTTTATCATTTGGAAAACTCGGGCTATCAAAAACAGAAAGATTTAGATTACACACTTGTAAAATGAGTGGAGCCGTTGTCGGTGGGGATAGGAATTGAGAAGGTAATCATGGTACTCTCGTTTTGAATACTGTTGATTTTCAGACCGGAGGCTTCACCGTAAGTCAAAAGCAGCCGTTCATTTACGTTTTTCAACCCGTATCCACTAGATTCCGTCTGGGTGAGAAGAGGGATTTTTTCCGGTGGAATTCCAATACCGTTATCCATAACCGTAAAGTGAATCATATTATCCACGCGACGGATGGTCAGAAACAGTTTCCCTTCCCCGGTCTGTTTGGGAAGAATGCCATGAATGATGGAGTTTTCTACCAATGGCTGTAAAATAAGATTGGGTACATAGATTTCCGGTAATGTGGGGTCGATCTGGGATAATACCTGAAAAGCATTGTCGTGAAGAAGTTGCTGAATTTCGATATAGGACATTACATTGCGAATTTCATCCCGTAGAAGGATATCTGAGCGTCCTTTATTCAGCGTAGTACGATAAAAGGTAGACATTAGCTGGGACATCTGGCTGATATCCTCTTGATGTGTCAACAGTGCTCGGCTGTTGATTAACGATAGACAATTATAAAGAAAATGTGGATTGATTTGAGCTTGAAGAGCTTTTAGCTGGGCTTCTTTCATGGTAATTTTGCTTTGATAGTTTTCTTTAATTAACACCTGAATTTCGTCTGCCATTTTCTGAAAATTGTTAGTCAACTCACCAATTTCATCCTGACAGCGGTCATGGATCTGAATGTTGAAATTTCCTTTCTGAACGGTATTCATTGCGCCGCGCAGGCGGTTAATGCGTTTGACAGAGTATTCAGAAAACAGATTGCTGAGAAGAAAAATGAGAAACAGACAAACTGCCATGATAACGATCATTACTATAATCATAGGCTGGGCGGACTGAACGATCAAATAGTCCGGTTTTTCCAGCGTAATGGTCCAGTCGTTACCAACCGTAGTGGAGATACTAGTCATATGTTCTCCACTGCGTCCTGCAATGGAAGGAGCTGTATATTCAAAATAAGTCCTGTCCAAGCAAGAAATTTTAACATAGCAGTCATCGGAAATATTATCCAGAAAATAGAAGAAAGATTTTTCCGGAATCCGGATAGCGACACAGTTGTCAGAATAAGATTTAATATATTTGGTGTAAGGTTCCGGAACCTTTGCCAACACTACCATGCTTCCGTCTGTATCTATATACCATTGTGGTTTGGCCTGAATGGTCTCTGGGTCCCCTGCAAACCAGCTCTGTTGGGTTAACTCGGAAAGAGGTCGCAGCTGCAATCCGTGAGAGAGATCTTCCTGATGGGTGTATAAAGTAATCTGTTCTACATCTGGATGCTGGTTATAAACACTGGTAAGAAATACATCGTAGGAATAGGTGAACTGCTCGTATTTTTCATAAATACTTCCATATTCCCGGGAGGCGGTAGTAATAACCGTATCAGAATTGGTGACATGGGTAACCAGATTTTCATATAGCTCCAGTTGATGATTTAGAGAATCAGCGGCCGTGTTTAATGTATACTCCAGTGCGGTAGTCTCTTTTTCATACAGGTTGCTGACAATCTGATAATAACAGAAAATGGTAGTAATCATTAAGGGGATGATACTAACCGTAAAGGAAGTCAACACCAGCTTTTTTCGGTAACTCAGATTTTGCAGTTTAAAGATACAGCGACGGATAAACTTATGCATTCTTGTCCTCCTGACGATACTTATCTGGAGATTTGCCAAAATATTCACGGAAGCTTTGGCAGAAATAAGAGTAATTGGGGTATCCGATCTCTACCCCTATATCAATTACCTTTTTAGTGGTGTTTCGCAATAGTTCGCTGGCCTTTTCCATACGGAACTGGCGGATATATTGATAGAGACTTTTTCCTGTAGCTTTTTTAAAAAGTCTGCTTAGATAGTCTGGAGAGAGGAAGACAATGGAGGCTAACAGTTCTACTGAAAGTTCCTGACTATAGTGCTCATGAATATAGTTCTGCACGATTACCAGTTCCCGTCGAATGTTCTGGTTGGAGTCGCTAAAGGATTGGGAGATAGGTTCCGCCATTTTTTGTACCATATCAATGATTTCAGAAATATCCCGCTGCAAATACAAATCGGAAATAATAGTTTCCATAGAAGGGCCCGAACGCTTGACATTATCAGGCAAAAAAGGATATAGGGAAGCAACCAGATTAGAAAAAACAAATTTGACATAGATCTGAGACTGGTTGCTCTGACGGCGATATTTTTTTAAGAACAGATCCATTCCCTGTGTGAACTTTGCTTCATCCCGAGAAGAAAGGGCGTTTTTGATCAGAGCTATCAAGGTGTCATCGTCGGTATCTTCTGTAATTATGGTTTCGGGATCTCCATTATGGTAGGTAAAGATATGTTCAGAGGGATTCCAAAATCGCTGCTCCATACGTTGTTCTACATAAGCATAAGCGTCTTTTAAGGATGTATAGTTCTTCATAGGGCGGCTGATGGCAAGATAACAGGAAATCCCGTAGTTGGCTTGGATATGGGAGATGATGCGAGTACCGAAGGCTTTTTCATCATAGATCTCATTTTGAATCAGCAAAAGAGCTTGTGGGGTCAGGTTGAGAGAAACAAAGTTTAGTTGCACCCGGGAACGCAGCCCTTCATACAACTGGGCATAATTGTTTTCCAAAAAAGAATTAGGAAGATCCAGCAGTACCATTCTTTGAAAGTGATGCAGCTGTTCCAGAATTTCCTCACTAAAGGAGCCCTCTTCCAGATTTCCGAAGACAGCCAACTGGATAGCGGATTGTAACATACTAGCCTGTAGCCGTTGGGTAGCGGTCCGTTCTTCTGTAATTTGTTCTATGACGGCATTCAGAGTGCTTTCCAGTTCTGTAGGAATTACAGGTTTGAGGATATAATTTTCTACACCATAATGCAGAGCGGCCCGGGCATATTCAAATTCTGCATAGTTACTGAATATAATCAGTTTTATGTCAGGATATAGCCCCGAGACTTTTTCAATGAAATCTAGGCCATTCATAGCGGGCATCTGAATATCCGTTAGGATGATATCAGCCTGCCAGCTACTCAAAATGTCCAGTGCGGTATATGCATTATCCACATCTCGCATTTCAAAGGGAAGTCCAGCTTTTTCAATGAGAAAGCGCAGACAATCCCGTTCGTTTTTTTCGTCATCCAGAATCAGAAGTCGGAACAAGATGGACAACTCCTTTCCAAAATACCATATGCGCAAATTTTATTAGGGGCAACGGTTTTTCAACGGGAAATTCTGGGGAAATTTTGTGATGTTGTTGTATTTCTAATAGATTTCTCTATACTTATTATAGAGTATTCCCGTAAAAAAGTAAAACAAATCCGGTAATTTGAGCGGGAATTTGATATGTTTGTCGGAAATCTGATATATGAATAATTTGAAAATTTTTGTATTATATAGCCAGAGATTTTGATGCAGTTCAGAAATCAACAGCAAAATGACCAAACAAAATTTAAGACTACAGGAGGAACGACGAAATGAAGAAGATTACAAAACTGCTTGCTGTCGCATCCGCCGCCGCAATGCTGCTTACGATGGTATCTTGCAGCAGCGGAGAGGAAGATTTTACAGCCGGAATGACAGAAGAGGAAAAAGCCGCATGGGAAGCTGCTGCCAACGATCCCTATGGTAAGTATCCTGAATTAGTAACCTATACCACCGGCTATAACCTGACCAACCAAGGTTCTGACGTGCTGGCTGGTACGCCATATGAGGACGATACCACCGAAAACAATGCTTATACCCGTTATCTGAAAGAAGTACTGAATGTTCAGAACGAAAATGCATTTGAAGCGGTTTCTGGTGCTGATTATGACCAAAAGGTTTCCATGGCCATTGCCAGCCAGAATATCCCGGATATCATGCATGTCTCCAACTATGAGACTTTGGTAGATCTGGTGGAAAGCGACCTGATCGAGGATATGACCGAAATTTATGAGAACCTGGCTTGCGATACCGTAAAAGAGGCTTATGCAAGCTACGGCGAAGGCAACAGCCCTCTGGACGCCGCTACCTTTGACGGTAAACTGATGGCCATTCCCAAAACCCAGCTTAGCGACGGTCAGGATTTCCTGTGGCTGCGTAAAGACTGGCTGGATAACCTGAAGCTGGAAGAACCCTCCACTCTGGAAGAGATGGAAGCCGTTTTGAAGGCCTTTATTGAAGACGACCCCGACGGCAACGGCCAGGACGATACCATAGGCTTGGTAGTACATAGTGAAGTGTACGGCGATTATCCCAACAACACCTTCGCTATCGACAACGTCTTCACTGCTCTGGGTGCTTATCCCAACATCTGGATTACCGATGATGACGGAAAAGCCGTGTACGGTTCCGTTCAGGAAGAGATGAAGGCACCTTTGGAGCTGCTGAATCGGTGGTTTAACGAAGGCATTATCGACAAAGAGTTTGCAACCCGCACCAACGATGACATCGTAGGCTTGATTTCTTCCGGTAAGTGCGGCGCTTATATCGGCCCCTGGTGGTCTCCCTTCAACCAGGCTCAGACTTCTACCTATGCCTCTGATGACGCTGAATGGGTCAATGTTTCCTGCCCGGTAGGCGATGACGGAAAAATCAATGCCATCAGCACCAAGTCCTATGCCGGCTTTGTGGTTGTCCGCAAGGGCTATGAGCATCCCGAACTGGCTATGAAGATTGTCAATGTAAACTCCGAGTACTCCAAGCAGGATAAGAGCGATGCTGCCAAGGAGATCAAGGAAAACCAGACCCTGGCATACTTCAACTGGCCCCTGTACTGCGAAGTGCAGCCTGGCAACAACGCCGAACTGATGACCCAGCATATTGTTGATGTAATGGATGGAAATGCTGACGAGTCCACCCTGACCAC
Organism: uncultured Clostridia bacterium; assembly: GCA_944384915.1. Lineage (GTDB taxonomy): Bacteria > Bacillota > Clostridia > Oscillospirales > Acutalibacteraceae > Heritagella_A. The sequence goes on from CALWVH010000070.1 coordinate 15,629, forward strand.
CGAAGAGCAGAGCTACTATGAATCCGCCCAGCGGTTCCTGGAAGCCGAAGAAGCCGGCAAAAAGGCAGATTCCGCTGACTATTCTCAGTATATGTCCCGTATGGTTTCCATCAATAAGATGATTGACGAGCCTGCCAACTTCTTGGTTCCTTCTTTCTTTGAAACCACTGATTCCATGGGTTCCCGCTGGAGCTCTCTGGAGAAGATGGAGATGGAAACTGTGTTGAAGATCATCACCGGTGAAAAGGATATTTCCGAGTTCGATAGCTTTGTGGAACAGTGGAAGAGCGCCGGCGGCGACAGAATCACCGAGGAAGTTAATGAGGCGATTGCCGAGTAATAGAACCCGGATTGCTTTTGTAAAAAGGTAGAATCAGCCTCCAGAACCTGTGGAAACCTCTGTTGTTTCTGAAAAAGTTTTGGAGGCTGTTTTTAACCGGATCTGCAACGATTGATAAAATTTTATTTACAGGAGGGTGCTTATGTCTGGTAAAAAAGCCGCAAAAGCTGCAACCGGCAAAGGCGGTTCAAAAGAACGTCTTACGTTCCACCTGATGCTGCTTCCCGGCATGATTATGCTGCTGATCTTTGTTTTTATCCCGCTGGTAGGTTCCCTGATGGCGTTCCAGGATTACATTCCCGCAAAAGGCCTGTTTGGTTCCAAATGGGTAGGTTGGGAAAACTTTGAGATCATTTTTAGTTTTCCCGATAGTGTGCAGGTGTTCTGGAACACCCTGATTATCGCCTTTGCAAAACTGGTGTTCAATACCATCATTCCTGTTTTCTTCTCTATCCTGCTCAACGAGCTGGGCGGCAGATTTTTCAAGAGAACATTCCAGACCATCGTCTATCTGCCTCACTTCCTTTCCTGGGTTGTGCTGGCTACCGTTGTTAGCAATATGTTCTCTCTGGATGGCCCCATCAACGCCTTTTTAGGACTGTTCGGTGTGGAACCCATTCAATTCTTGGCGGATAACAACTGGTTCCGTACTGTGATTGTAAGTACCGATGTCTGGAAGGAATTCGGCTACAATTCGGTTATCTATCTGGCGGCGTTGCTCTCTATCGATCCCGGTCTGTATGAAGCTGGTTCCATCGACGGTGCTTCCCGTTTTAAGCAGATTATGCATATTACCATTCCGTCTCTGATGCCCACTATCGTGCTGATGGTTGCGCTGAATCTGGGCAATATCCTTAACGCAGGTTTCGACCAGATCTTCAACCTGTACAATCCCATCGTTTATGAGACTGGCGATATCATTGATACTTACGTATATCGTATTGGTATGGTGGAAGGCCAGTACAGCATCGGCGCAGCAGTTGGTCTGTTTAAATCCGTCATCAGCTTTGCTCTGATTCTAGGTGCAAATAAGATGGCAAAAGTAACCACCGGAAGTGGAATCTTTTAAGAAAGGAAGCAGTGAGAGATATGATTCAAAAGAAATCATTTGGCGCCTATACGGCGAAAGTCTTGATCTGGATGATCGTCATTTTGATGACCCTGAGCTGTCTGCTTCCTCTGATCAACATGATCGCCATTTCTTTGAGCGGAAGTAGCGCGGTGGCTGCCAATCAGGTGGGACTTCTTCCCGTTGACTTTACCCTGACAACGTATAACAAGTTGCTTAAAGATAGCCAGTTCTGGGCTTCCTTCTGGATTTCCGTTCAGAGAGTGGTGCTAGGAACCTTAATCAATATGTTCTTTGTCATCACCATGGCCTATCCGCTGTCTAAAAGCAAATTCCGTTTTCCTGCAAGAGAAGTATACATCAAGTTTGTTATTTTCGCCATGCTGTTCTCCGGCGGTATTATCCCCCTGTATATGGTGGTCAGCGGACTGAAACTCACTGATACCATTTGGGCTCTGGTACTTCCCGGTGCGGTTCCGGTATTTAATGTGATCCTGATGATCAACTTTTTCAAGAGCGTTCCCGAATCTCTGGATGAGGCAGCCCGTATTGACGGCGCTTCTCCTCTGACCATTCTGGTAAAGATCTATCTGCCGGTTTCTCTGCCTGCACTGGCAACGGTGGCCCTGTTCTCTATCGTGGGACACTGGAACGATTACTTCTCCGGACTGCTGTATATGAACAAAGCTTCCCTGTATCCTCTGCAAACCTACATTCAGCAGTTGACCGTTGATATTACCCAAGTTACCGATGCGGAACAGTTGAAGCAGCTTTCGCAGATGAGCAACCGGGCATTCAACGCTACCAAAATCGTGGTATCCACCATCCCGCTGCTGGTCATCTATCCCTTCCTGCAAAAGTATTTTGTGTCCGGTATTGTGATCGGCGCAGTGAAAGAATAATTTTGTATCCTACAGGAGGAGAAACCTATGGCAATTATCGTAAAAGACAATCTGTTCACCCTTCAAACTCGTAATAGTACCTATCAAATGAAAGTGGACTGCCATGGCGTTCTTCTTCACACCTATTACGGCAAGCGCATTGACCCCGAGGATCTGGAAGAGCTGATATTCAAAGCGGATACCGGCTTTTCCGGAAATC
>CALWVH010000071.1 GCA_944384915.1 uncultured Clostridia bacterium
TACGGGCCAGCAGGTCGTTTTCGCCGCCCTCTTCCTTGACCACCTTAGAAGCGGCCATGGAGTGGACACGCACACGCTCATGGAGTTCCTGACGGGAAGCGCCGCGCTTGGCTGCGTCCATCATGATGTTCTCGGTAGCCATAAAGGGCAGCTCGCGGCGCAGGTGCTGCTCGATAACCTTGGGATACACCACCAAACCGTCGGCTACGTTCATATACAGGTTCAAGATGCCGTCCACAGCCAGGAAAGCCTCGGGCACGCTGATGCGCTTGTTGGCAGAGTCGTCCAGGGTACGCTCAAACCACTGGGTAGAGCTGGTCATGGCCGGGTTCAGGCTATCGGCAATGACGTAACGGGCCAGAGAAGCAATACGCTCGCTGCGCATGGGGTTACGCTTATAAGCCATAGCGGAAGAACCAATCTGATTCTTCTCAAAAGGCTCCTCTACTTCCTTCAAATGCTGAAGCAGACGGATGTCATTGGAGAACTTGGCTGCGCTCTGGGCAATGCCGCTGAGGACGGAAAGCATCTGGCTGTCCAGCTTACGGGAATAGGTCTGGCCGGACACGGGGAAGCAGGTCTTGTAGCCCATCTTTTCCGCAATCTTGTGGTCGATGGCTTTGCACTTCTCCTGATCGCCGTCGAACAGCTCCAGGAAGCTGGCCTGGGTACCGGTGGTGCCCTTAGAGCCCAGCAGCTTTGCCTTGCTCAACTGATATTCCACGTCTTCCAGATCCATCAGCAGTTCCTGAATCCACAGGGTGGCACGCTTGCCAACGGTGGTGGGCTGTGCGGGCTGGAAGTGGGTGAAGGCCAAGGTCGGCAGATCCTTATACTTTTCGGCAAAATCTGCCAGCACGCGGATAACGCCCACCAGCTTGCGGCGGACGATCTTCATGGCTTCGGTCATGATGATGATGTCGGTGTTGTCACCCACATAGCAGGAAGTTGCACCCAGGTGGATGATACCGGCAGCCTTGGGGCACTGCTGACCATAGGCATACACATGGCTCATCACGTCGTGGCGAACCACCTTTTCCCGGGCCTCTGCTACTTCATAGTTAATGTCGTCAGCGTGGGCTTTCAGCTCGTCCACCTGCTCCTGGGTAACCGGCAAGCCCAGCTCCATTTCCGATTCCGCCAAGGCAATCCACAGCTTGCGCCAGGTGCGGAACTTCATGTCCGGAGAAAACAGGTATTTCATTTCCTTATCCGCATACCGGGCGGAAAGAGGGGATTCGTAGGTATCTCTGCTCATGTAGGATACACACCTTTCTTTTATATTCGTCCAAGATTTGGAGGTTATCACTGCTAAAAAACAGAAAAGCGGACACAAAGGGCTGCGATGGATTCTGTTTTCCAGAAATCAATCAACACCTCCGTATCTGCTTTTGTGTCTCGTCGTATTCACATACGACAATATATTATATCAGATTTTGGCTTCCCCGTCAAAAACAAATTCAGCGGGACCAGTCATTTCCACTTCATTTGTCTGTTCGTTCCAAAAAATTTCCAAATCGCCCCCGCGAAGATGTACCAAAACACGGCGTCCGGTGCGGCCTGTCAGGATACAAGCCACTGCTACGGCACAGGCGCCGGTGCCACAAGCCCAGGTTTCCCCGGAGCCTCGCTCCCACACCCGCATTTCCACTTCGTTCTCGCCACAGATGCGCACGAACTCAATGTTGGCCCGCTCCGGGAATACGGGATGGTTTTCCAGCGCTGGACCAACGGTTTCCAGCGGAAAGTGCTCTACATCGTCCACGAAAATGACGCAGTGGGGATTGCCCATGGAAACACAGGTGGCATTCCAATCCTGTCCCGCCGCGGTGATAGTCTGATTTTCCACCCCGGGCAAGGTGGTGGGGATGGCTTCTGGAGTCAAGCCAGGCTGTCCCATATTCACCCGGATGCTGCGGACATGGTCGTTTTCCACATCCAGATACAGAGTCTTGGCACCACTCTGGGTATCGATTTTCAGTACATCCTTTTTGGCAATGCCCCGCTCGTAAACATACTTGCCCACACAGCGGATGCCGTTGCCGCACATCTTGGCGCGGGAGCCGTCTGCGTTGTACAAATCCATTTCCGCGTCGCCGTTTTTGCTGGGTTTGATGAGGATGATCCCATCGCCACCGATACCGAAATGCCGGTCGCTAAGGCGCACAGACAAGGCTGCCGGGTCTTTTACCTGCTCTTCAAAGCAGTTAATATAGATATAATCATTGCCAATGCCCTGCATCTTGGTAAAACGCATGGGATCACTCTCCTTTTAAAAATTCTCTAGAAGGTTGACATGCAATCAGAACTTGCTCAGGTATTCCTTGATTTCCCACTCTGTGACGGCAGTAGCAAAGCGATTCCATTCATGCTCCTTAGCCTCCACATACTTGCTGAACACATGATCGCCCAGCACATTGTGCAGGAACTCGTCCTTTTTCAGCTCTTCCACAGCTTCTTTCAAGTTGGCAGGCAAGTTCTCAATGCCCTCTGCCAGACGCTCTTCTTCCGGCATATCGTAAATATTGGCGGAAACAGCAGGCGGCGGAGTCAAGCCCTCTTTGATGCCCTCCAAACCGGCAGCCAACAGCACAGCAAACTGGAGATAGGGGTTACCGGAGGGATCAGGGTTACGCAGCTCTACGCGGGTACCATTGCCGCGGGTAGCAGGCACACGCACCAGTGCACTACGGTTAGAAGCAGTCCAGGCAATATAGCAGGGAGCTTCATATCCAGGCACCAGACGCTTATAGGAATTGACCAAGGGGTTAGTAAGAGCGCAGATGCCCTTAACATGCTTCATGATGCCAGCAATAAACTGCAAAGCAATGGTGCTCAGCCCCTTAGGACCATCGGGATCACAGAAAGCATTTTTCCCATCTTTAAACAGAGACATATTGATGTGCATACCAGAACCAGCCTCGCCATAAACAGGCTTGGGCATAAAGGTAGCGCACAGATGGTTAAAGCTGGCGATGGACTTCACCACCATTTTAAAGGTCATGATATTGTCGGCAGAACGCACGGCCTCATCATACCGGAAGTCAATCTCATGCTGGGCAGTCGCACACTCATGGTGGGACGCTTCAATTTCAAAGCCCATCTCTTCCAGATTCAGGCAGATTTCCCGGCGGGTAAGCTCACCCACATCGGAGGGGCCCAGATCGAAATATCCGGCAGTATCATAGGTAATGGTGGTGGGGTGTCCCTGCTCGTCGGTGTTGAACAGGAAGAACTCACACTCTGGACCTACATTAAAGGAGAAGCCCATATCCTCTGCCTGACGGATGGTCTTTTTCAGGATATAACGGGGGTCGCCCTCAAAGGGGGTGCCGTCGGGCTTGTACACATCGCAGATCAGGCGGGCGATGCGTCCGTGCTTGGAATGCCAGGGATACAGTTGGAAAGTATCAAGGTCCGGGCGAAGGTACATATCCGATTCCTCAATCCGCACAAATCCCTCAATAGAAGAACCGTCGAACATACACTCGTTATCCAGCGCCTTTTTCGCCTGACTGGTGGTAATAGCCACATTCTTCAGGGTACCAAAAATATCGGTGAACTGGAGGCGGATAAATTTAACGTCCTTTTCCTCAATAATACGGAAAATATCCTCTTTTGAATAACGGCTCAAATGATGACCTCCTCGTTTTTTGCCGGTTTCCGGCGTACTGCCGAAACATCCGTAAAATATGCTGAAAATACAAATACTATTGTATTCCACCTCACTTCGGGTTGTCAATTCATTTTCTCTTCTCTTCCTGCTTTTCATTTGGATGCACAATTTTCCGGCTCCTCTGGGGCAGGAACCTCCCCGATTTGCAAAATATGAATTTAATCGCCCTCATTTCTTGCAAAATCGGCCTGTTTTTTTAAAAAACCCCCTCTAAAACGACACACAGCAAATAAAAACTTGCGAAATTTTTAAAAAAGTTCCTGATTTTTCTTGTAATTCCCGTTTTAGTATGGTAAAATAAGCCCATCGGCTGATGCAAAGCGCAGTCAGTCCCCGCAAAACCGCCGGAAAAATTCCCGGGCTCCGGTTCTGCGAGATCGTTTTATTTTTCTTACTGAATCTTTTTTTAGGGGGATTTTTCCATGTCTTATGTCAGCGAACAGTTGGAAGTCATCCGCAAGAAGAACGCCAACGAGCCGGAATTCATCCAGGCTGTCACCGAAGTTCTGACCACCCTGGAGCCCGTCATCGAGGCGAACCCGCAGTATCAGGCCGCCGGTATCCTGGAGCGCATTACCGAGCCTGAGCGCGTGATTATGTTCCGTGTGCCGTGGGTGGACGATAACGGCAAGGTACAGGTGAACCGTGGCTTCCGTGTACAGTTCAACTCCGCAATTGGCCCCTATAAGGGCGGCCTGCGTTTCCACCCCTCTGTTAACCTGGGTATCATCAAATTCCTGGGCTTTGAGCAGATCCTGAAGAACTCCCTCACCGGCCTGCCTATCGGCGGCGGTAAAGGCGGCTCTGACTTCGATCCCAAGGGTAAGTCCGATCGTGAAGTCATGGCTTTCTGCCAGAGCTTTATGACCGAGCTGTATCGCCACATTGGCCCTGATACCGATGTGCCTGCTGGTGATATCGGCGTTGGCGGACGTGAGATCGGTTACATGTTCGGCCAGTACAAGCGCATCCGTGACGCCTATGAGGGCGTGCTCACCGGTAAGGGCTTGACTTATGGTGGTTCTCTGGCTCGTACAGAGGCAACTGGTTATGGCCTGCTGTACTTCACCAACGCCATGCTGAAGAGAAATGGCCTTTCCATGGAAGGCAAGACTGTGGTTGTTTCCGGTGCAGGTAACGTGGCAATTTATGCTACCGAGAAGGCCTTCCAGCTGGGCGCAAAGGTTGTTACCATGTCCGACTCCACTGGTTGGGTGTACGATCCCGAGGGCATTGATCTGGCTGCTATCAAGGAAATCAAGGAAGTCAAGCGTCAGCGCCTGAGCGAATACAAGAAGTATCGTCCCAACTCCGAGTATCACGAGGGTAAGGGTGTATGGAGTGTTCCTTGCGATATCGCTCTCCCCTGCGCTACCCAGAACGAGCTGAACAAGGAAGATGCTGAGATGCTGGTCAAGAATGGCGTTATCGCTGTTGCTGAGGGCGCTAACATGCCTTCCACCATGGAAGCTACCGAGGTCTTCCAGAAGAATGGCGTGCTCTTTGCTCCTGGCAAGGCTTCCAACGCTGGCGGCGTAGCTACTTCCGCTCTGGAAATGAGCCAGAACAGCATGCGTCTTTCCTGGACCTTCGAAGAGGTGGACGCAAAGCTGCAGGGCATCATGGAGAACATCTTCAAGCAGGCTGACGAGGCTGCTGAGAAGTATGGCCATGCTAAGAACTATGTCATGGGCGCTAACATCGCTGGCTTCGTAAAGGTTGCCGACGCTATGCTGGCTCAGGGTGTTGTCTGATTTTTCACCCCAGTTAGCTTATAATAGTCAAAACCTCCGGCTAAGCCGGAGGCTTGATTAGCCCTAGAAGGGCATTTTACAGACAATACCCCTAAAGGGGGCCTGAAAAGGTCTGCCACCTGCATTATTTTCTCAGGCCACCCCTTAAGG
>CALWVH010000072.1 GCA_944384915.1 uncultured Clostridia bacterium
CACAGAGAGCAGGATACAAACTGATATCAGCTTTTTCATAAAAATGCCTCCCCTTTTTAATAAAGTTTGCCCTGCTTGCAAAATTTATTAGCAGGCAGGGCAAGCTTACTATTTGTATGTGGCTTTAAGCAGTTGTTTAATAGTATTCGTTTTTCGTTGTTGCACCCCAATGGTAGACATTTCCAACCAAAGAGTACACTGCATCATGTTTGGAATAGCAATAGTTTGAACGAGTGTTACCCGACGGCTTTTTTACGGATACATCTATGGTCGATACAGGGTTGTTACCGTTACTATTGTTAATGTATTTAATTTTATCATTAGGAATATCGTCATAATAGTAGTACAAATCGACATTGAGGGTCATAGAAGTAGCTGCATATGTGCGTGCAGATGCCCCGGTAGCAGTAATGCTGTTGCTGCCCCCACAGTCAATTCTAGATACCTGGCCGGAAACGCTGGCTGCTGACGAAGGAATTGACATCACAGAAACCGCCATCATAATGGCAAACATACCTGCACATGCTCTTTTAATTGTCTTTTTCATAGCTTTTTTGGTCCATTCCTCTGTAAAATGAACGCTACTTTCTAATTTTTTGAACTACTGCCGCTATTGCTAACCATTTTTTGTCACCCAACACCTCCGTTCCTTTGCTAGGAAAACAACAGCTGCAGTCTGTTGTTTTTTAGACAATATATATTTACAGTAACGCCACTGCGCAATAACTAAAACTATAATGTTAAAAATTTTTGTACAATTATTTTGTTGTGTGCTTATTATACACCAGAAAACAACAAAACTCAAGTTAACTTTGCATAATAATCTATTGTGAATATTATAAGATATTACAAATTTGTTTTTGATATTCCTTCCCCAAAACAGTTTCTCTTTGTAACTCTGGAGCGTCCAGCCTGTGTAGGTCAACGGCCCAAAGTCAAATGCCTTCTCCACCTTCACAGCTCTTCAACACATAAAAGTACTCTCCGTTCATTCCTAGCGAAGCTATGGCACCATTTCCTATTTTGACCTTTGATCAAATTGACCATCCAGATGATAAGTATCGCTCAAAAATATGAAGGAAGCGTTCGCAGTGAATTCAAAAACAGCAGATTCATTTCTGTTGTTTCTCTCTGTGATCTACCGTTTGATACAAAGAATCCTACCGATTGATAAAACCATCTTGATTTCTTCCCCCTTTTGTTTTTTTATAATAAAAAATAAAGGTGTTGGCTATGATTATAAAAACGAAAGAAAAACGGTATTTAATTTCTCCCATTCCTTATTCCGGGCAGGCGGCAAGGTGTTAATTTTCTCCTCGATTGCCTGCATACTTTGGCAAATATATTCGTCCACTTGGGGAAAATGCTTCCCCTCTTTCCTTTCAGGATGGTTCATTTTCAGGGTCAAAAGCGTTTCCACATCAGGACGTATAGACTTTTCCAGATATTCCTCCACCAGTGTGCGGAAAAGCATAGGCGGAGGCGTTCCTCGATCCAGTATCCACTTACACGCCAGAAGCGGGCGCAGAATGTAAAAATATTTCTTCAGCTGGACGGTTTCCCCTGTGAGATGGGCCTGATATGTCCTTTTGGCAATGCTCAAATAATGGTACAATGTCGATTTGGGAACGAAATATTCATGGATAATAGAGGAGATCCTTTCCCACTCCTCCGTAGTTCGATAGACGATAGGCGAAGCGTTCCATTCAAACAGGGTGGGGTTGGATTTATGAAGCAAAACCAACGTCTTAGAGAGATCCCAGCCGTTGATATCCAGAATATCGTCCAACTGCCATTCGATAACGTCACGGGTTTTATCAAGGCGAAGATAAAACTCCCTTGGCCTGACATAAATAAACCGTACATCATAATCACTGTCTGGAGAAGCAAACCCCCAGGCCCTACTACCTGATTCCACACAATGGAGAATCTTCACGTTTTCCTTTCTCCCAATCTCCTCCAGCTTGGTGCGTATCCGCTCTTCCATGCTTCTCGCCTCCTCTTTCTAAAGAATGATGGGGGAGCAGTCACCCGCTTCCCCTTTTATGTACTGCTTCTGAGAATCCCTGCAAGCTGGGTAAGGACATCGCCATTCCCGTTTAAATTGATATTCCCTACGTTCTCACAGATACGTTCCATATACTCCAGCTCTTTGAGCTTATAAAGGGTTTTGTTTTCATCCATCAGCTTGGCGGTGTTCAGCAGGGACCGGGTAGAAGCCACCTCTTCCCGGCGGGAAATCACATTGGCCTGAGCGCGCTTTTCGGCAATCAGGACTGTATTCATGATCTCCCGGATTTCGCCGGGAAGGATCATATCTTTTACCCCCGCGTCTGTAATGGTAGTGTCAAAACTACCTTCCTTTTTTATTGTAAAAGTTACGTTTTACCTTGATTTTTCGGAGGTTTGCAAATAAAAAGAGCATTGACCTCCCTTTTCTGGTATAATGTCAATCGCCAAACCAACATCCCCGAAAGGAGCCAATGCTCATGGACATTATACTTTATCTTCTCACCATCATTCAATACCTTTATCA
>CALWVH010000073.1 GCA_944384915.1 uncultured Clostridia bacterium
ATCAGTCTTCCGAAGCTTTGGAAAGCAGTTCTGCAGTGCTTGAGCAAGAAACCATCGACAGCAGTTCTTCAGAAATGAAAGCGTCTGGTTCTGAGCCATCAGAAATTGATGAAGAACAGGAAAGCAATGTCCTGGTGGCATACTTTTCCTGGGCGGACAACGCTATTTTAGCGGACGATGTGGATGCGGTAGCATCTCCCAGCGTAATCTCGCCGGGAAATGTGCAGCAGTTGGCAGGCTGGATTCAGGAGGAAACCGGAGGCGACTTGTTCTCGATCCGTGTGGTGGATCCGTATCCAAGTGATTGGGATGACTGCCTGACCCGGGCTAATCAGGAGAGAGGCGATAATGCCCGGCCGGAACTCGTCGAAAATGTAGACGGCCTGGATCAGTATGATACCGTATTTTTAGGGTATCCCAACTGGTGGTATGGCGTTCCCATGGCGCTGCTTACCTTTTTGGAGCAGAACGGCCTTTCCGGCAAGCAGGTATACCTGTTCTGTTCCCATGGTACCGGCGGCCTTGCGAGCAGCGTAGAATTGATTACCGAGGCGGCTCCTGATGCGATTATCTCTGAAAATATCTTCGATTGCTATGAGGAAGAAGCTTCTTCTTCTCAAGAGGAGATTCAAAGTTGGGTTGCCGGGCTTGGCTACTGATAAATAGGGGGTTCATATGAAAAAAGTTTTTGGTGCGGTTCTCCTTTGCCTGGTGGTATTGGCTTTTTCTGCCTGCGGAACGGAAAACCAAGAGTTCTCTGTCCCTGCGTCCTCAGAACATTCTTCTTCCGAAGCGATGGCTCCACCATCGCAGGAGCAATCGGAACCAGCAGAATCGTCTGGATTATCTTCCACTGTAGAAACCCCTTCCGAAGTAGAAGATGGGGGAGAACCGAAAAGCACATCCCGGCAGATTTCCGTACAATTTGGGGAAAACACAGTCATTTATGAACTTAACGACGGAACGGCCGCAGATTCGTTCTATGAGCAGCTTCCCCTTACCATCGAGGTGGCGGATTACAGTACCAATGAGAAAATCTTCTACCCGCCCCAGGCGCTGGATACCAGCAATTCTCCGCTGGCGCAGGCGGGTGCGGGAACACTGGCTTACTATGAGCCATGGGGTGATGTGGTGTTCTTTTACGGTGACTACAACGAGAATCCATCCCTGTTTGAACTGGGGCAGGCCCTCTCCGGCGGCGAGTTGGTTCGCGGGATGTCGGGAACCATCACGATTGAAGCCGTAGAGTAACGGAATTTGTAACTGCATAAGGAGGTTCCATTTTATGAACAAGACTTTAGTGGCCTTTTTTTCAGCCAGCGGCAATACAAAGCGCGTAGCAGAAAAGCTGGCGGCAGCAATCGATAGCGATTTGTACGAGATTAAGCCTGCTGTGCCTTATACCAGCGCCGACCTGAACTGGCGGGACAGGCATTCCCGCAGTTCGGTAGAGATGAACGACCCGTCCTCCCGCCCAGAGTTGGCGGATTATCACGCCAATATTGCGGGTTATGACCGAATCTTTCTGGGGTTTCCCATTTGGTGGTATACTGCCCCTACTGTTGTCCGCTCTTTTTTGGAGAGCTATGATTTCACCGGAAAGACCATTATTTTGTTTGCCACCTCTGGTGGCAGCGGGCTGGGCAAGACTGCGAAAGAGCTGGCATCCAGCTGCCCCGGAGCGGCGATTGAAGACGGGCGGTTGCTCAACGGGAACCCCGCGGAGGCCGCATTAAAACAGTGGGCAGAGAGTTTTTAAGAATAGAAAGAGGGAACATCCATAAATCATAAAGAAAGAGCAGAACAAAAAAGGCAGGAACTGTTTCACCGCCATGCTGCTGGGGATAAAGGGACCGACCGGAGTTTATGCAGATTTTACGGAGCTGTATCTTTGGCGATGTGCGTTATATCGGCAGCCTGGATCATCGAACTGCCGTTGCCCAAGCAGGATACGCTAACATCCGTTACCGGGAAAATGAAGTAAGGGGGATAGGAAATGAAGATTGTTGTTTTGGAGGGCAGCCCTAACAAAAAGGGCTCTTCCAACCTGTTGGCGGACTGCTTTCGCCAGGGGGCGGAGGAAGCGGGCCATACGGTGGAGATCGTCGATGCAGCCCACGCTGACATTCACCCCTGCACCGGCTGCATCCACTGCGGGTATGAAGGCCCCTGTGTCCAAAAAGATGATGTAGAGGAAATCCGCAGAAAAATCCTGGACGCAGATATGATAGTATTTGTCACACCGCTGTATTATTACGGGATGTCCGCCCAATTAAAAACCATGATGGATCGTTTCTGCGCTTTTAACAGCTCCATCCAGCGCAAGCATATGAAGTCTGCCCTGCTGGCGGCTGCCTGGAACAGCGATAGCTGGACGTTTGAGGCGCTGAAAGCTCATTATAAGACGTTGGTATGCTACCTGAATCTGCAGGATATGGGCATGGTGCTGGGAACCGGCTGCGGTACCGTCCCCATGACCCAGCATTCCAAGTTTCCGCAGCAGGCGTACCATTTAGGAAACCGGTTGAAGTAAAAAACGGCAAATGGATGGAAGGATAGGATGTCCGTCCATTCACCAGCACGGCGGCGGATCACGCAGCACAACGCCGGCGATGCATGAGAGAGGGCTTACCATAGGATAAAGTTCCCATGCCAATATGCTGAGGGGCAGCCCCTGTCCCGGTAACAGGGACCTACTGATCATTCCGGTGCGATCATACCGATATGCCATTCATCTTGGAAATGGCAGCTTCCTCAATATACATTGTACCCGGTTGGATACGGTATCGATTGTAATTGGGGAGCGCACATGGCCGGCCGGTGAGAAAATCTGCGCTGCTGTTGGTGCTCTCGTCGAAGCGGAACGCCTTTTGTATGAATCAGATGAAACTGCGCGGTTAAAACGGAAAGATGCCGGTATTTATATATTGAAAGTTGTACCTGGATTTTATAGGAAGCATCTTGCCGGGCGTTATTATCAGAGACAATGCGGTCATCGGCGCGAGAAGCGCGGGAATAAATCCGTTCGGGGCAATGCCATTGCCCGCAAAACCCATGCAGGATTCTCAAACGCAATCCGCTGTTTCAACAACAAATCGATCAGATTGGCAATGTATCTGCCCTTTGATAGAAAAAGAAAGGATGATCAACATGAAAAAATGGTTATCGATTCTCTTATCCATGACGCTGGTATTTTCCCTTACTGCATGCAGCGGTGGAACAACCTCAAGGGAGGACGAAAATTCTGAACCGCCAGCCATTTCTTCTGAGCCGTCCTCTGAAGCACCGTCCATCTCTGAGGAGCCTTCCAGTTCTGAACCGCCAGAAGAATCGGTAGAACCCACAGAAGAAATCGGCGGTACATTAATTGCTTATTTCTCCTGGTCCGGCAACACTGAAAAGATGGCGCAGATCATTCAGACCGAAACGGGCGGCGATCTCTTTAAAATCGAACCGGCCACTCCGTATACCGATGACTATAACACCCTTTTGGATGTCGCCCAGCAGGAACAGGCGGATAACGCCCGACCAGAACTGGCCTTACAGGTAGAAAACTGGGAAGAATACGACGTGGTGTTTGTGGGCTATCCCGATTGGTGGAGCGACGCTCCCATGCTCATCTACTCCTTTCTGGAAGCCTATGACTGGGAAGGAAAAACCCTCGTTCCCTTCTGCACCAGCGGCGGCAGCGGTTTTGGGCGTAGCTTGGACAAATTGCCTGACAGTGCGCCGGGAGCTACAATTGTGGAGGGACTCCATGTGTCCGGAAGCAGTGTAGATGGAGCGTCGGAAGAAATCGCATCCTGGATCGCTGAGCTGAATCTGGATTGATTCGAAATAAAAGGAGGAAAAACCCATGAAGCCAAAAGCTGCCGCTAAAATTACAGTGGATATCTTAATGACGCTTGGCCTGCTTTTTTTAATGGGATACCAGTTCTGGGGTGATGTGGCGCATGAGTGGGCGGGGGCAGGGATGTTCCTTTTGTTTGTCGCTCATCATATCCTCAACGGGAACTGGTATAAAAGCTTGCTTCATGGGAAGTATTCCCCCTCCCGCATCTTTCAGCTTATCGTGGATTTGCTGGTGTTCCTTGCGATGATCGGGCTTATGGTCAGCGGCATCATGCTTTCCAACCACGTCTTTGCCTTTCTTGATATCCATGGCGGTACGTCCTTTGCCCGCCTTTTGCATATGGCCGCCTCCCACTGGGGATTCGTGCTGATGGCGCTGCACCTGGGAATGCATTGGGGGATGTTTATGGGGATTGCCAAAAAGGCGCTGAAGCTGAAGCAGACATCCCGTGTGCGCAGGATCCTGCTGCCCATTCTTGGAACCGGGGTGGCAATCTATGGCCTGATCGTGTTTACCCAGCGAAATTTCCTTACCTATATGCTGGTGCGCACCCAATTTGTATTCCTGGACTTTGGCGAATCGATTCCGCTTTTTTATCTGGACTGCTTTGCGATGATGGGGACCTTTCTTTTTCTGGGCTACTATATTTCCATGCTGCTTGCGGAAATTGTCAGGAAAAAGAGCCCGCAAAAAAAGATGAAGAAAAGCAGGGCCCTCGCCCAGAAGCGCCATGAAACAGCAGGAGATGGGATCGCTTTTTTATGGGGGCCATGCAGAACAGGGAAAATCATTTGCAGAACCCATAGAGCGGGAAGAGATCAAGAAACGGGATATTACATTGCGGCAAAAGGTTTTATAAAATGAGGCAATTTCATAAAGGCTGCCGGGCTTGGTGTGATCTTGATTTACCAAACAAACCGGTCCCATGGGACAGTACAGTCATCCACAGTGGGGCTGGAGCGGGGAAAATGAAACAAGCACCCAATGGTTCCTGATATGGATGTGACGGTAGAACCTGTTCAACAACGATGGAAAGAGCAATTTTTAACCATCTGCCTGTCCGCATAGAGACGAACCTTTGATTCTGTAAAGGAGGGAGCATAAATGGATGTTCTCAGACGGGAATTTGTCTATATTTGGTATTACTTTACCGTTCAGTTGGAGCAGATTTTCGGATGGTGGGTGCTGGGAATGGTGATTGGTTCAACGGTCTCCACCTTTGCCAAAGACTATATTCACCGCGCTTTCCGCTCCCTCCAGGGAAAGAGACTAGGAGTTCTGGGAATTGTGGCGGCCAGTGCACTGGGGATTGCGTCCCCGCTATGTATGTATGGCACGATTCCCATCTCCGCTTCCTTTTCCAAAGGCGGGATGAAGGATGACTGGATGGCTGCATTTATGATGTCCTCCATTTTGCTGAATCCACAGCTGATCATTTACAGTGCGGCGCTGGGTGGAACCGTCCTGACCGTACGGACCGCCTCCTGCTTTCTTTGCGGCATTACCGCCGGGCTGCTCCTTCACTTTCTATACAGGGACAAGCCCTTTTTTAACTTTTCAGGGTTTGACGAACCCAAAAGCCGGGATACCGATCCCAATCTTTTGATGCGTTATCTGAAGAACCTCTGGCGGAATGCAAAGGCAACAGGGATGTATTTTCTGATGGGCGTTTTGCTTTCTGCATTGTTTCAGCGGTATGTGCCCGCAGAAGCTATGACCGCCTTGTTTGGCGGCAATGAGGCGCGGGGCGTCTTAATGGCAGCTACCATCGGTGTGCCGCTCTATGCCTGCGGTGGGGGAACCATCCCGCTGCTTCAGCAGTGGTTGTGGGAGGGCATAAGCGTGGGAAGCGCCGCCTCCTTTATGCTCACGGGGCCTTCTACGAAAATTACCAATCTGGGAGCTTTAAAAATCGTTTTAGGGATCAGGCATTTCCTGTTATATCTGGCCTATGTGATGATACGATCGTATCGACTCAGTTATCCCGGACTTTATGGCTGCCCCTTTCCCGCGATTTCTTTCATGGGTCACAAGGCCGCATCCCATCGACTCTATC
>CALWVH010000074.1 GCA_944384915.1 uncultured Clostridia bacterium
GTCCGTAAACACAAGAAAAGGCGTAGTCGTCAACTACGCCCCATCTACCATCGCCGGATGAAAACAACAAAAAAAGACGAGTGTTCTTACAGCGTTTCAAATGCTATAAGAACACTCGCCATGGTGCGAGGGAGGGGACTTGAACCCCTATGAGCGTAGTGCTCACTAGAACCTGAATCTAGCGCGTCTGCCAATTCCGCCACTCTCGCATATTCATTTTTGGCGCTCTCGAAGAGCGCTTGATTATTATATCATTCCTCTTTTGAGATGTCAATAGCTTTTTTTAATTTTTTACAGCCTTTAAAAGCCATTCTGAGAAAGAGGACAGAATGGCTTTTAAACACCTTATAGTCTTAAATATCACCGCTTTTTAAATATCGGGTGAAGAAATCCAAAATTAGCTTTCGGACCGCAGGCTGTACAAAGTGGCAGTCAGCGTGTTCAGCACCGTCGATTTCATAAAAATCTACAGGCGTACTATTGGCCGTTAAACGTTCATATAAAATCTCGCTTTGGCGGAATGGTACTGTGTGGTCATTATTTCCATGGAGAATCAAAAAAGGTGGAGTTTCCGGAGAAAGATAAGAGCATGGGTCTGCGGCAGCGGCTTGCTCTGGTACAGAAGGAGCAGCACCCCCTAGTAGCAGTGCCTCTGGAGAAGCGGGATAGGCATCATTTTCTTTAGCAAAATCAAAAAAGTCGGAAGGGCCGTACCAATCACACACAGCTTGTACGGCGCTGGATTCTTCCTGATAGTCACCTGTGTCGAAAATACGGGTACTGCCAGAAGTGCCAGCTAAGATAGAAAGGTATCCACCCGCAGATTCTCCCATAATACCGAAGTGGCGAGAATCCAGATTGTATTCCGAGGCATGGGCACGGAGAAAACGGATGGCGTCCTTTACGTCTTCGATCTGACCGGGAAAGGTACACTCATTAGTAGTGCGGTATTCCACAGAAGCCACAGCAAACCCCTGTTCTGCCAGATGGACCATTTCCGGCAGATGATAGCTTTTTTCCATCATGACCCAGGCCCCACCGCATAGCCAGATAATCAGCGGAAGAGGATGCTCGCTTCGTGGCTTGAGAAGATCCAACTTTAATGAGCGGGAACTGTTTCCAAACCAGAAGGGCTTTTGAGCATAGACAATATTAGGGATGAGCCCGATTTGGATTCTCTCTACTGGAGCCGTGATTTTTTGACGCATGATAAGACCTGCCCTTCTAAAATAATCAGAGTTATTTGTGCACCAGAGATATTTTCCTCCCAAAATAGGAACATGAGTAATTTTGTACATACCTCTTCTGTGTTCATAATACCTTTTTATGGGAATTTCGTCAATCGATTTTCTCCGATGCTTTTACGCAAAGTTTTTTGTGAAAATCATGGTTTATACCGCTTGACAAACGAGAGAAAATGTTGTAATGTGTTTGATGTCAAACAGTATGGCTGCTGTATTGTTTGATTATAAAATATTTTGGAGGTGGTACTATGAGCCGGGAGCACGCTTTGGGAATGGAGATTCTTCGCATCTCAACTCTAATGCGGCGCTACTCGGATAACAGCGCCGAGCTGCGTCAAAGTCACAATATCACCGGTTCAAACGGGTGGATTCTGACATTCCTGTATGAACATGAAGGTGAAGATGTTTACCAGAAAGATCTGGAAGAAGCATTTTCTGTAACCCGATCTACTGTATCCAAGGTAGTAAAGCTGATGGAAAGTAAGGGGTTAGTTCGTCGGGAATCTGTTTTTCATGATGCCAGACTGAAGAAGCTGATTTTAACGGATAAGGGGAGAGAAGTGCACCAGTTGGCAGCTCAAGGTAATGAGCAGTTAGAGGCACGTCTGGAAAAGGATTTTACCCCTAAAGAAAAGGAAATGTTTTTGTCTTTTCTACGCCGGGTCACGGAAAATCTGGAGAGCATCTGATCGCTCTATTGTTTTGTGTAGTAGAAATTTCCCGGCTTTTGAGAAAGGATACTATGGACGCAAGGGCGCAATGCACATTTCAAAAGCTCTTGCCGACAAGAAAGGAATGATACGGAAATATGATCAAGAAACTGACTGCAAGTGTCCGTCAGTACAAAAAAGCATCCATACTGGCTCCTCTAACCGTTGTGGTAGAAGTATTGATGGAAATTTTGATTCCTTTGATCATGGCAGAACTTATTGATAAGGGAATTGATCAGGGAAATATGAATGCGGTATGGATGTACGGCGGCCTATTATTGGTAGCAGCAATCGTTTCCCTGATATTCGGCGCTTTGGCTGGAAAATACGCAGCCATTGCCTCTTCTGGTTTTGCCAGAAACCTTCGCCACGATATGTACTATAAGATTCAGGAATATTCTTTTGCCAACATCGATAAATTTTCGACCTCCAGTATTATTACCCGTCTTACTACGGACGTAACGAATGTTCAGAATGCTTATCAGATGCTTCTGCGTATGGCAGTGCGCTGTCCGGTCATGCTGATCTTTGCTATGGTGGTTTCCTTTGGTATCGATGCCCAGCTTTCTCTGGTGTTCCTCTGTGCCATCCCGATTTTGGGCTTTGGCCTTTGGCTGATTATGAGCCGTGTACATCCGATTTTCGAGCGGGTATTTAAAACATACGATAAACTGAACCGGATTGTACAGGAAAATCTGAGAGGAATTCGCGTGGTAAAATCCTTTACCCGGGAAGATTTTGAGATCAACAAATTTGAAGACGTCTCTCAAACGATTTATAAAGACTTTTCCAAAGCGGAAAAAACGCTGGCCTTCAATATGCCACTGATGCAATTCAGTATGTATGCCTGTACATTGATCGTTTGCTGGATGGGTGCAAGAGCGATTGTGGCCTGCGGAGGAGATGCGGCTACCGGCCTTTCTACCGGCGAGTTTTTAAGCCTGATCACCTACGCAACCCAGATTCTTATGAGCCTGATGATGGTTTCCATGGTGTTCGTTATGATCACCATTTCCCGCGCTTCTGCAGAACGTATTGTAGAGATCTTGAACGAAGAAAGCACGCTTTCCAACTGTGAAAATCCCATCCACGAAGTAAAGGATGGCTCCATTGTTTTTGAAGATGTTTCCTTTGCTTATTCGGAGAAAAATGAAAAGCCGGTGCTGGATCACATCAATATCAATATCAAATCCGGCCAGACAATAGGAATTCTAGGTGGTACCGGTTCTTCCAAGAGTAGTCTGGTGCAGCTTATCCCCCGGCTTTATGATGTAAGCAGCGGTCGGGTAACAGTAGGCGGTGTGGATGTCCGAGAGTATGACATCGAAAGCCTGCGTAATCAGGTGGCTATGGTGCTGCAAAAGAACGAATTGTTCTCCGGTACCATCAAGGAGAATCTGCGCTGGGGCAATGAGAACGCCACAGACGAAGAGATGATCCACGCCTGCAAGCTGGCCTGTGCAGACGAGTTTGTTTCTACCTTCCCCAAAGGGTATGATACTTACATCGAGCAAGGCGGTACCAATGTTTCCGGCGGCCAGAAACAACGTTTGTGTATTGCCCGTGCTTTGCTGAAAAAGCCTAAGATTCTGATTTTGGATGACTCCACTAGTGCAGTGGATACCAAGACCGACGCTATGATCCGCCGTGCCTTCCGAGAAGAGATCCCGGATACTACTAAGATCATCATAGCCCAGCGTGTTTCCTCTGTACAGGATGCTGACCAGATCCTGGTGCTGGATGACGGCAAGTTGATGGACCATGGTACTCACGACCAGCTGATGGAGAGCAGTCCCATTTATCGGGAAGTCTATGAATCTCAAAACAACAAAGGAGGGAGCATCCATGAGTGATCGTCAAAAAGAAATGATGATGAAGAAAGCTCCCGGAAAAGGCGGGGTAACACAAATTCCCCCTGGGACCATTAAGCGACTGCTGCAATATTTAGGCTCCTACCGGGTACACCTGGTGATAGTGGTCATCTGTATTCTTGTCAGCGCAGGAGCCAGTGTGGCTGCTTCCTTGTTTATCCAGGTGCTAATCGACGACTTTATCACGCCTCTCCTTCTGGAAAGTAACCCTGTCTTTACCGGTTTGTTACAGGCGGTAGGTGTGATGGCTTGTATTTATGTTGCCGGTATTCTTGGCACCCTGATTTATAACCGAATGATGGCAGTGATTGCACAGGGAACTCTGCGTAATATCCGCGATGCCATGTTTGAAAAAATGCAGCGGCTTCCTATCCGATATTTTGACACCCACACCCATGGCGATGTGATGAGCCATTATACCAACGATACCGATACCCTTCGCCAGATGATTTCTCAGAGCTTGCCTCAGGCATTTTCTTCCTGTGTTACCATTCTGGCTGTATTCTGCTCCATGCTGTACCTGAGCATATGGCTTACTCTCTTTGTACTGGCTGCTATTGTGATTATCCTTTGGATTATCAGAAAAATTGCAGGAAAGAGTAGTACCTACTTCATCAAGCAGCAGGAAGCTCTGGGAACCGTAAACGGATTTATCGAAGAGATGATCAACGGACAGAAGGTTGTCAAGGTGTTCTGTCATGAAGAGAAGGCCAAAGAGGATTTTGATAAGGTTAACGACGGTTTGTGCTACTGTGCTACCGAGGCTAACATCTATGCCAATATCCTCATGCCCATCATGAACAACATTGGTTATATTCTGTATGTGTTGATAGCAGTCATCGGCGGTGGTATGGCTATCGCCGGGGTAACAAACTTGGGGATTACCGGAACAGGCGTCCTGACACTGGGCACTATTGCCTCTTTCCTAACCCTTTCCCGAAGCTTTATCAATCCTATTGCGCAGGTGTCTCAGCAGCTTACCTCTGTGGTAATGGCTCTGGCAGGCGCAGCCCGAATTTTTGATTTGATGGATGAAGAACCGGAATCTGACAGTGGTTATGTGACTCTGGTAAACGCCCGGTACGATGGCGACAAATTGGTAGAGTCCAAAGAGTCTACTGGACTGTGGGCTTGGAAACATCCTCATAGCGATGGGACCGTTACCTATACCAAGCTGGAAGGCAATGTGGTCTTGGATCATGTGGACTTTGGGTATGTGCCCAATAAGATCGTCCTTCATGATATTTCCCTCTATGCGGAACCGGGCCAGAAGATCGCCTTTGTAGGCGCTACCGGTGCAGGCAAAACTA
This sequence comes from uncultured Clostridia bacterium, assembly GCA_944384915.1. GTDB lineage: Bacteria > Bacillota > Clostridia > Oscillospirales > Acutalibacteraceae > Heritagella_A. The sequence continues at coordinate 5,136 of CALWVH010000074.1, forward strand.
CCATTACCAACCTGATTAACCGGTTCTATGATATCGCCGACGGTAAGATCCGGTATGACGGCATCAACATCAATAAAATTAAAAAGCCAGATCTGCGCCGCTCTATGGGCGTAGTGTTGCAGGATGTAAACCTGTTTACCGGCACAGTAATGGAGAATATCCGTTATGGCCGTCTGGACGCTACCGACGAAGAGTGTATTGCAGCAGCCAAGCTGGCTAACGCCGACAAGTTTATCCGGATGCTGCCACAGGGTTATAATACAGTTCTGGAGGGAGACGGCAGCGGTCTTTCTCAGGGCCAGCGACAGTTGCTCTCGATTGCCCGTGCCGCCGTAGCAGACCCGCCGGTTATGATTTTGGACGAAGCAACCTCCTCTATCGATACTCGTACAGAGGCTATCGTGCAGAGCGGTATGGATGCTTTGATGTATGGACGTACCGTGTTTGTGATTGCTCACCGTCTTTCTACTGTGCAGAACTCAGATGTTATCATGGTATTGGATCATGGCCGCATTATCGAGCGCGGCAGCCATGAAGACCTGATCCGTCAGAAAGGTCGTTACTATAGTCTGTATACCGGCGCGTTTGAGCTGGAATAAGGCAAAATAAGAAACTGGGCGGAGCCGGAAACGGCTTCGCCTTTTTCGTTTTCTACGGATAACCGATGCTTGCACCTCTGTAATAAATGTTCTATACTGAGGATAAAGAACACGGGGCTTTGGCCCAAGGAGCGTGAATCACAAATGAAAAAGATTATACAATCCCCCGCTCGATATATCCAAGGAGCCGGGGAGTTAAAGAATTTGGCTGGGGTTATGATTCAGCTGGGATGTGGAAATGGCTATGTGCTGGCTGACGGCTTTTCGGCGAAGACCCTTTCCGACCAGCTTTCTCGGAGCTTTTTGGAGCAGGGTGCCCGTTACCGGTTGGAAACACTGGAAGGAGAATGCTGCTTTCCGGAAATCGACCGCCATTGTGGGCTGTTTCGGGAATCGAAGTGTGATTGTGTCATTGGAGTAGGGGGCGGCAAAGCCTTGGATACCGCCAAAGCGGTTTCCCATTATACCCATGCGCCCATGATTGCGGTGCCCACTGCTGCCTCGATGGATGGCCCGTGCAGCGCCATTGCTGTGATCTATAGTCCAGAGGGGCAGTTTGACCGGTATCTCCATCTGCGCACCAACCCTGTGGCGGTGGTTGCGGATACCTCTATCATCGCCAAAGCCCCGGCCCGGATGCTTTCCGCCGGTATGGGGGACGCCCTCTCCACCTGTTATGAGGCGGAGGCCTGCCATCGCTCCAATGGTATTACCGATGCCGGAGGATGCAGCACCAATGCCGCTCTGGCTCTGGCGCGGCTGTGTCGGGAGACTTTGTTCCGGGATGGCGTACAGGCATTGATGGCAGTGGAGTGTGGTGAAGTGACTCCGGCGCTGGAAAATGTGGTGGAAGCTAACCTGTATCTCAGCGGTGTTGGTTTTGAAAGCGGCGGTTTGGCGGCGGCTCACGCCTTGGCCAATGGGCTTACTCATCTACCCGCCTTGCGTAAGGCTATGCACGGCGAGGTAGTAGCTTTCTGCACCATTGCCCAGATGGTACTGGAAAACCGCCCCATGGAGGAACTGCGCCAGGTGCTGAAATTTTGCCGGAGTATTCATTTGCCGGTAACTTTGCAAGAACTGGGAGCAGGAGAGTGCTCTCGCGAAGACTTGGCACTGGCGGCAGAGGCCAGCTTGGGGAAAAACAGTTATATGCATCACATGCCCTTCCCCGTAACAGCGCAGGAGGCTTTGGGGGCTTTGCTGCTGGCCGACCGGCTGGGACAGGAATTTTCAGCTGCCCAAAAATGAGGACAGGAGAGAGTGGCAATGGCTTTTCACTCTATTGAAAAGGAAAATTGGGATCGCAGGGAGTATTTCGATCACTATTTTACAGCGGTGCCCTGTACCTACAGCATGACGGTGAAACTCGATGTTACCCACTTAGTTAATTCTGGAGAGCGCTTTTACCCGGCTATGCTTTATTGTTTATCAAAGGCCGTGAATCGGCACCAACAGTTCAAAATGACATGGGATCAGGAAAAAGGTCTGGGTTGGTATGATATGGTTCACCCCAGCTATACCATTTTCCATCCGGACACCGAAACCTTTTCTTGCCTGTGGACGCCATATCAGGAGGAATATTCTTTGTTCCGAAAGGCTTATGAAGAAGATCAGGTAAAGTATGGGGATATCCACCGGTTTTTGTCCCGTACAGATACCCCAGCCAACACTTTTTCGGTGTCCATGATTCCTTGGGAGAGCTTTGACGGGTTCAACCTGAATTTGCAGAATGGGTATGACTATCTGCCGCCCATCTTCACCATGGGGCGTTATCGGGAGGAAAACGGGAAAATACTCCTGCCTCTTTCCATTCAGGTACACCATGCGGTGTGCGATGGATTCCATGTATGCCGTCTGGTAAAGGACCTGCGGGAGATCTTAGAGGAGAAATTTTGGGAGGAACTATGAAGGAAGTTTATCTCATCGGCGGCCCCATGGGGGTGGGAAAAACCACCCTGTGCCGGGCACTGCAAAAACAGTTGGAGAATAGTGTGTTTTTGGACGGCGACTGGTGCTGGGATATGCACCCTTTTCAGGTGACGGAGGAGACCAAGCAGATGGTACAGGAGAATATCGCCTTTCTTCTCAACCAATTTATTCGCTGTTCTGCCTTTGACCATGTGATTTTTTGCTGGGTGATGCATCAACAGGCCATTGTGGATCAGCTTCTTTCCCACCTCCCCAGGGAGGGTTGCCGTATCCATACACTTTCCCTTATCTGTACTCCGGAGGAATTACGGGAGCGGGTAGAAGGGGATATCCGTACCGGAGCACGTCAGCCGGGAGCGGTGGAGCGGAGCTTAGAATATCTTTCCTATTATGACGCTTTATCCACCCAAAAGATAGATGTTACGGGCTGTACACCGGAGCAAGGTGCAGAGAAGCTGCTGGAATTGGTGAAGAAGCCAGGGGCTTGACAAATCTACTGGTTTCCGGGTACAATAAAAAGTGCGAGCAGGCTGAACAGCTGCGGGCGCTAGGCGAAAGTAGGCGTCTGAGGAAAGTCCGAGCTCCACAGGGCAGGGATAACGGCTAACGGCCGCCGGGGGCGACCCCAGGGAAAGTGCAACAGAGATATACCGCATGCCTTTGGCGTGTAAGGGTGGAAAGGCGAGGTAAGAGCTCACCAGCGTGCGGGGAACTGCACGGCTCTGCAAACCCTATCCGGAGCAACACCGCAGAGGGACAGTATGCGTCGGCCCGGCGCGTCCCGTGGAGGTGGCATGAGCTGCGGCGGCAACGCCCAGCCAAGATAGATGGCTGTTCA
>CALWVH010000075.1 GCA_944384915.1 uncultured Clostridia bacterium
CATAGTTTACCTCCTGTTCTGGCTTATTCCTGTTCCTTGAGCACGAGGGTGACGTGCGAAGTTCTCTTTAATATACGGAACGCGCGACCCTGCGCTCTGGGACGGATGCGCTTGAGGATCGGGCCCGGGCTGACGAAGCATTCCGCCACGTAGAGCCGGGAAACATCCATATTATGATTATTTTCTGCGTTAGCCATGGCGGACTTCAGCAGCTTTTGCAAATCTTCACAGGCGGCCTTGGGGGTATTTTTCAGGATGGCCATTGCTTTATCGGCCGGCTGCTTACGGATGAGATCCAGCACGATTTGCACTTTCCGCGGAGAAATGCGGGCAAATTTCAGATAAGCCCTTGCTTCCATTCTGTATACACTCCTTTCGGCCATTATTTGCCGCCGGTCTTGGAACCGGCGTGCCCTTTAAATGTCCTGGTGGGGGCAAACTCACCGAGCTTGTGCCCAACCATATCCTCGGTCACATAGACCGGGACGTGCTTGCGGCCGTCGTGGACCGCGATGGTATGGCCGACGAAATCCGGGAAAATGATGGAAGCTCTGCTCCAGGTTTTCACGATGTTCTTCTCGCCGGCTGCATTCATTTGTTGAATCCTTTTCAACAGCACAGGCTGCACATAAGGACCTTTTTTAACGCTTCTGCCCATGTTTCTTCAAGCTCCTTTCTGTCAAGCCTTATTTGCCGTTTCTGCGTTTCACGATAAATTTATCGGAACGGTGCTTGTTCTTGCGGGTCTTGTAGCCCAGCGCCGGCTTGCCCCAAGGGGTAACCGGGCCCGGACGGCCGATCGGGGATTTGCCCTCGCCGCCGCCGTGCGGGTGATCGCAGGGGTTCATAACGGAACCGCGTACCGTCGGGCGCCAGCCCATGTGACGCTTGCGGCCGGCCTTGCCCACCTTCACGTTTTCGTGGTCGGTGTTGCTCACCTGGCCTACCGTCGCCATGCACTTGGCCGAGACGTTGCGCAGCTCGCCGGAAGGCAGGCGCAGCAGGGCCATGCCGTTTTCCTTGGCCATGAGCTGGGCCATGTTGCCGGCGGAACGTGCGAGCTGGCCGCCCTTGCCGGGGTACAGCTCTACGTTGTGGATGAACGTACCGGTCGGGATGTTCTCCAGCGGCAGAGCGTTGCCGGGCTTAATGTCGGCGTTCGGACCGGAAACAATCACGTCGCCCACCTTCAGGCCGTTCGGGGCCAGGATGTAGCGTTTCTCGCCGTCCTGATACTGCACCAGGGCGATGAAGGCGGAACGGTTGGGATCGTATTCCAGGGTCTGCACCGTAGCGGGTACGTCGTGCTTTTGCCGCTTGAAGTCGATGATGCGGTACTTGCGGCGGTTGCCGCCGCCGCGGTGGCGGACGGTGATGCGGCCATAGCTGTTGCGGCCGGCCTTTTTATTTAACGGAGCCAACAGGCTCTTCTCCGGCTCCACCTTGGAGAGCACGGAATAATCGGTGACCGACATATTCCGGCGGGAAGCCGTGGTAGGTTTAAAGTTGATAATTGCCATTCGGTTTCACACTCCTCATGATGGCTTTGCGGGGAAGATGGCGCTTCCCCATACGTTGCCTCTGCATTGGGTTTCGGCAGAGATTACATCATGCCTTCAAAGAATTCGATAGGCTTGCTGTTTTCCGTCAGGGAAACGATGGCCTTCTTCCAGGAAGCGGTGTAGCCCTCGTGACGGCCCTGGCGGCGGTAATGGCCCCGTACGTTCATGGTGTTGACTTTGGCTACCTTCACCCCGAACAGTTCCTCCACCGCCTTGGCGATTTCCACTTTGTTGGCGCACTTGGCTACCTCAAAGGTGTATTTTTTCATGCCGATGCCGGTCATGCTTTTCTCGGTGATAACCGGACGGATAACGATATCCTGTGCTGTCATTATGCATACACCTCCTCAATCTGGGCAACGGCGTCCTTGACCACAATGAATTTGTCGGCATTGAGGACGTCGTATACATTCAGGGTATTGACCATGGCGGTCTTTACGCCGGGGATATTCGCAGCGGAAGCGATCACCTTCTTATCGTTTTCCGAAAGGACAAGCAGCGCCTTTTTCTCGGAACCTACCGCTTTGAGCATCGCGGCGATGGTCTTGGTCTTGTATTCGCTCATCTGGATGCCGTCCAGGACAATCATATCGTTGTCGGCAACCTTGCTGGAAAACGCGGACTTCATTGCCAGACGGCGCACCTTCTTGTTGAGGGAATAGCGGTATTCCCTGGGCTTTGGCGCGAATACCACGCCGCCGTGGGTCCACTGGGGAGCCCGGGTGGAACCCTGACGGGCGTGGCCGGTACCCTTTTGTCTCCAGGGCTTTTTGCCGCCGCCGGAAACCTCTGCGCGGGTCAGGGCGGATTGGGTGCCCTGCCGCTGGTTGGCCAGGTAATTCTTGACCATGTCGTGCATGACCGCTTGGTTCGGCTCAATGCCGAACACTGCCTCGGAAAGCTCCAGCTGGGAGACTTCCTTGCCGGCCATATCCAATACTGCTACTTTAGGCATGTCAATTCCTCCTTCCCTTACGCCTTGACGCTGTCGCGGATAATCACGGTGCCGCCGTTGGGGCCCGGGACAGCGCCCTTGAGGGCAATCAGGTTATTTTCGGCGTCTACCTTGACAACCGTCAGGTTCTGCACGGTGATTTTCTCCGCACCCATGTGGCCGGCCATTTTTCTGCCCTTAAACACCTTGGACGGGTCGGAGCACATGCCGATGGAGCCGCCGTGACGGGCAACCGGGCCGGAACCGTGGGTTTCCTTGAGACGGCCGAAGTTCCAGCGCTTGACCACGCCGGCATAGCCTTTACCCTTGCTGGTACCGGTCACATCGACCTTTTCGCCGGCAGCGAATGCGTCGGCTTTGATCAGGTCGCCTACGTTGTAGCTGTCAATGTTATCCACGCGGAATTCGCGCAGCGTGCGCTTGGGAGCAACGTCGCCCTTAGCGAAATGGCCTTTCATGGGCTTTGTGACCTTCTGGGCCTTCAAATCGCCGAAGCCAATCTGGATGGCAGCGTAGCCGTCGTTTTCCACCGTCTTCTTCTGGGCGACCACGCAGGGGCCGGCCTCGATAACGGTAACGGGAATCACCTTGCCTTTTTCATCAAAAACCTGGGTCATCCCGATTTTCTTTCCGATGATACCTTTTTGCATACTATTTACCTCCTGTGCAGGTTATTGGTTGGCTTTTGCCAACATGACCCCATCCGATGGTTGGTTGAAACCCGAAGCCTTACAGCTTGATTTCGATTTCAACGCCAGCGGGGAGTTCCAGGCCGATGAGCGCCTCAACGGTCTTGTTCGAGGGCCTGAGGATATCAATCAGTCTCTTGTGGGTGCGCATTTCAAACTGCTCACGGCTGTCCTTATACTTGTGGACAGCGCGCAGGATGGTGATTACCTGCTTTTCGGTGGGCAGCGGTACCGGGCCGGAAACCCGTGCGCCGGTACGTTTTGCGGTCTGCACGATCTTCTCTGCGGACTGATCCACCAGCTGATGATCGTACCCCTTGATTCTGATTCTGATTTTTTCTTTGACTGCCATGTCATCGCCTCCTTGTTGTAGTTGGCGGGCGGCGCCTTTATTTTTCACACCTTGCCGGGTGTTTCGCACCCTGACATTTAAAAACCGGATTCAGTTTTAGACAGAATCCGGGTGTGGACAAATAAAAAACGTCTGAGAAGCCGTCAGGCCATATCCCAAGCCGGTGTTCCGGCGCCGGAGATCCCGGCATGGCGCACCCTTGGTGAGTAACAGGCCAAAAGCGCGTGGCCTCGTACCTCTCATATTCTTGTCGCCCGGTTTAAAATCGGACATACTCCACGGAAAAACCGGCTGTACCAGCCGCAACCTCCCGCTTCATCGCATATCGTGTCGCAGTCTTGCTCGCTTATTTTACCATGCCGCGGCAAAAAATGCAAGCCTTTTTTTCTCTTTTTTGCAAGAAGTTTTTCTTTGTTTTTTGTATATTTTGCTATAAACCTTTTTCTCGTCAAAACTGCCGGTTTTTGCCTTGTTTTCGCCAAAAATCACACATTTCTCACAACCACTTGGCCGGGTGTTTCTTCGCCCCACTCTTCCCCCTATTTTTGGGGTTTATAAAGCCCGCCTCCCTTTTCTATACAAGAAAAGGAAAGGCGGGCTTTTTTCTCTCAGGTCTCCCGGTGTTTCTCCGGGGCGTCAGCCTGTTTTTCGCTTTTTAGCCCCAAATGCACCGAGAACTTTTCCCCCTGATACTGCATCCCGTGGCGCAGGATGACGATCCCGGATACCAACAGTACCCCCAGGGTAATCCCGCCTCTGGGGAGCAGCAGCAAAGTCAGCAGGGCAACGCAGCCATAGGTGAGGATAGAGCGGTGCAGGTGGGGCTCCACTACCACCACCAGAGAAAAGAACAGGTAACAGAGCACCAGCAGTCCCAGCGGGTGTAAGTTGGGCCACAGTCCCAGCAGCACCCCAAAGGACACCGCAATGGCCTTTCCCCCGCCTTTAATCCGCCAGAAGGGGAAGGCGTGCCCCAATACCGGAGCCGCCATCACCAACCCAAATCCCCAGCGGTTAACAGGCAGCACCCGGGACGCCGCCCACACCGGCAAGGCCCCCTTGGCCAGCTCCAGCACCAGCACCAGGATTCCTGCCGCCGCTCCAGCCTGGGCAAACACATTGAACGTCCCCGGGTTGTGGTCACCCGGCTTTTGGGTAATATCCATATGTAACAGATATTTGGGGATGATCCACGCAAAGAGCAGGCTCCCGCTCACATACCCCAACAAAGCGTACACGATATAAGGCAAAATCCCCTGTTTCATATCATTCCTGCCTTTCCTGTACCATTTTTTCCGCCAGTTCCAGAATCTTCACCGCCGACCGGGGATCTACATTGGCCTGCTGGGCGCGGGTCATGGCCTCCCGGCGGGATTTCTCCAACAGCTCCCGTCCCGCTTTCAGCTGCTCTTCAATGGTCCGGGCCGGGCGGGACATTCCCCTGGACCCGAAAAATTGCAGGTTTGCCGTCTCACACCCGGGGATGGGCGCCGTATGTACCATGGGGATGCCCTTGGCCGCCGCCTCTGTGGAGGTGAGGCCGCCGGGCTTGGTAAAGATCACGTCGCAGGCGTCCATATACAGAGGCACCTCCCGGGTAAATCCCAGGATGAACACCCGGTCCTCCCCGGAAAACAGCCGTTCCAGGGTCTTTTTTAAACGCTGGTTGCTGCCGCATACGATCACCACCGAATCCCCCGGTACCCGGCGGCGCAGCAGTTCCCGCACAAACAGGTGAATCTTTCCAAAGCCCATACTGCCCCCCATCACCAGCAGAGCATTGCCGTCCTGAGGCAAGCCGCAAAGGGCCCTTGCACGGCTGCGCTCCTCCCGGTGGGCAAATTCCGGGCGCACCGGGATACCCAGAGGGTACAACTTTTCCCGGGAAATTCCCCGCGCCGCATATTCCTCCACCAAAGCGGGGTGAGGAATCACATAGCCATCGCACCGGGTCTCCTCCCAAAAGGGGATGCAGGTGTAGTCGGTGGATACCGCCAGCACCGGCAAAGAGGCCAGCCCTTTTTCCTTTATATAGGTAAGGGTCTCCGCCGGGAACAGGTGGGGGGAAAGAATCACATCCGCAGGGTGCTTTTCCAGATACCGCAGCAGCGGCTCCGCCACCAGCCGGTTGGCATAGTATACCGGGGAGCGCCGCTCCGATGAGGAGAGTTTTCCACCGGCGCAGTACAAAGCGTGGAAAACTCTGGGCGCACACCGCACCGTCTCCACATAGGCGCCGCCCACCATCTTGGATACCCGGGGCCCCGCCAGCCCCATCATATCCACCATCTCCGCCTCATGCCCCAGCAGCCGGGCCCATTCTACCATAGCCCTGCCTGCGGCATTATGCCCCTCTCCCGTGTTGCAGGATAAAACCAGAATCTTCATTGCCCTCTCCCTTTTCTACAGGCTTTTGCCACTATTATACCACATTTCCCCTTTTTGAGAAAGGGGACCTTTTTTGCCGGGTCCTTTCTCGGCAAGAGGAGGCGCTGGCAAAGCCTTCTCTATATGCACAAAAAAAATAAAGTATTTCGGTTTATTCTATATAGAAGTTCCTTTCGCCCTATGATATACTAGATTTATAGAAAAAATAAATACCATTTGGATTTTGTATCGAAAACAGGGGTGATTCCCATGAACCAACGTAAAATTTTATGATGCTGCAACCATATCCATAACCTCCCATTTTCAACTGTGATGAAGGTATCCTTTATGAAATCCATTTTTCAACTTGTTAACTGGGGTGAAACGATATGAAACGGAAATTCCTTTGGCGGGTCCTATCTGTATGGATTTGTATTTTTCTCCTTCTGGCCATGGTATCCTGTACCTCCTCCCCTCCTGCCAACACCCAGGCTTCTCAGGAGGCAGAGGATTTCCTTTTAGGAACCGGGATGCCCCAGGAGACGGTGGAACGGCTGGACGGGGATTTAAAGCAGAAGATCTACGAGACTTCCGCTGGAACAGAGCAAAAATTCATTGCGGTTAAAGATCAGGATACCCCGGACAGTGAGATATTGGGAGGGAAGAACGCCATCCCCAAAGAAGAGTTGTCTGTTAGCATGGTGGTATTCAGTGACGGTACCCAAGGCCCTGAGACGGTCTATACCTTTTATCCCATGTTTGAATGGAAAACCCCTGCCTCCATTGGAAATGACGGCTTTGCCTTTTCTCTTATGACCCAAGAGCAGGCGTGGAATATCGTTTCTGGGGAACGGGCGGTATGGGTGTACCAAAACCGGGACGGACAATGGAAAGGCTGCGGGACTATCGATTCCCCCTGCGAGGCAGATCTATGCGGATTCGGCTTTGACGGGTTTGACCAGGTGTGCTCCGGCAAGAACTGGTATAAAGGGATCGGGTATATGCAGGCCAGCCGGGTAAAGGCAGGGGACACCACCTGGTTCCAGATCGGGTATGGCCGCGGCGGCTCAAATCACGATTATGTAAAAATCTCCATCTTTCCCAACCAGCAGAACACGTTCACGCTGGATGGAAAACCGGCTGTAAACCGTTACGGAAGGTTTGTCCTGGACATTTGAATACTTGACGCTTGGTAAAAGGAGGGGCTTTTTGGCCCCTCCTTTTACCGTCAGGCCGTTTCCTCCCGGCACCGCCTGCGGTACTCCGAGGGGGTACAGCCCATCACCTCTCGGAACCGCTTGGAATAATAGCTGAAATCGTTGAACCCGCAGGAAAGGGCTACCCGGCTCACCGGCAGCTCTTGATCCCGCAGGGCGCGGCAGCTTTTTTGGATGCGCACCTGCTGGATATAGGCAAAGGGCGACATATGGGTCACCGAAGAAAAGCACCGGCTAAAATGGCTCTCGCTCATATGCACCCGCTGTGCCAGCTCACAAAGGGTGAGGGGGGCGGCATATTCCCGGTCGATATATTCCAAAGTCTCCCGGATTTCATCCAGCCTTCCCACTCCTTGCGTACCCGTGGCCTGCCCGTGGGCACTAAAGGCCGCCCATAGCCGGAACAGCCCGGCTTTTAGCAGCAGTTCCTTACAGGGGGCGTTTCCCCGTTCCAAAGCCTCCACCTCCCTGGCTGCCGCCAGCGCCTCTCTCTGCCAGGGCACCTGGGGGGAATACCGCACCGGCAGCCGGACGGCACCCCGGAGCACCGGGTCCACATATCGGTCTATTACCGTATCCCCTACATAGGCTCCCAGCATCCGAGGGGAAAACACGATGGCATAATACGCCGAAGGGGTCTCTCCCTCTGGCTGTCCCAGATGGATGCTCCGGGAATGGACAAACACCCCTTCCCCGGCAGAAAGGGGATACTCGGTGCCGTCGATCCACATTCTCCCCCGCCCCTGGGTGAACACCAGAAACTCAAATTCCTCATGGATATGAGGGTATAAGCGGAACCCCATAGGCTCCTGGGTACGGTAGATCCCCATGGGAAACCCGAGGCTTCCATGCTTTACGTCTTCATACAGGTTCGTAACCAGGTGCATAACGCCCTCCTGCGCTGCAATTTGATAAGATTCTCATAATTTTTGCCGGAATACTCATAGCTTTCGCGGCAATATGCAAATACAATCTTACTATAAAGCAAACCATGCAGAAAGGCAAGGTGTATTTTATGGGTTTTCAAATCAAGGATAACGCCATCGAATTTGTACGGGCTGGGGAGGCCGTGCGGATCTCCGCCTGTGGTAAAGACTGCATCCGTTTTCAAAGCGCCCCTTCCGGCAAGATCCGGGAGCAGGACTGGAACCTCTCTTTTCAGAAAGCGGAAGCAAAGGCATGGGTGGAGGAACACCAGGCCGTACTGGAAACCGGCTCCATGCGGGTAGAGCTGTACGACAACGGCAAGACCGTTTACTACCGGGAGGGCAAAAAGCTGCTGGAAGAGCAGAGCGAGCTGGCCTTTGACGCCCTTTTCCGCCATTACCGCAACCACGGCAGCGACCTTTGGAGCGCCCGGGTAACCTTTGAACCCAACGAGGACGAGCATTTTTACGGCCTGGGCCATGAAGCCACCAACTGCTTCGACCTGAAGGGCTGTACCAAGGACCTGCGCCATCTCAACGCCCGCTGCGCCATCCCCTATGTGTATTCCTCTTTGGGGTACGGCTTTTTGTGGAACCAGCCCTCCACCGGGCGGTGTGAGCTGGCCTACAACCGCACCCGCTGGACTAGCGACAGCACCCGGCAGGTGGACTATGTGGTTATCGGCGGAGGCCCCCGGCAGGTAGCTGCCACCCTGGCCGACCTTACCGGACACGCCCCTAAAATGCCGGAATGGGCCACCGGTTTCTGGCAGTGCAAGCTCCGCTATGAGACCCAGGAAGAGCTCTTGAACGTGGCCAGCCGCTATCAGGAATTGGGCATCCATCTTTCCGTCATCGTCATCGACTATTTCCACTGGACCGAGCAGGGGGACTACCGCTTTGACCCCAAATACTGGCCCGATCCCAAGGCTATGACAGAAGAGCTTCACAAAATGGGTATTAAGCTCATGGTGTCCATGTGGCCCACCATCAACGAGCACAGCGAAAACTACCGCCATATGCTGGAAAACAATATGCTCATCCGCACCGCCAGCGGCTCCAACCGGCTCTTTGAGTTCTACGGGCCCCAGGCGGAGATCGACCCCACCAACCCGGAGACCCGGGCCTATGTGTGGAAGCGTCTCAAGGAAAACTACATCGACAACGGCGTGGACTGCCTGTGGTTCGACGAGGCGGAGCCGGAGGTCCATCCCCAGCACTTTGACAACATGATCCTCTCCCTGGGCAACGCCGACGAGGTGGGTCTCCTGTACCCCTACTATTATTCCCAGCTGGTATATGACGGCATGAAGGAAATCGGGCGGGAGGATATCCTGACCTTGGCCCGGTGCGCCTATCTGGGTTCCCAGAAGTTTGGCACCCTGGTGTGGTCCGGCGACATCCCCTCCACCTTTGAGAGCCTGCTGGCTCAGATCAAATCCGGCCTGAATATGGCTATGTGCGGCATCCCGTGGTGGACTACCGACATTGGCGGTTTTTATGGCGGCGATATTCATACCGAATATTTCCAGGAGCTCATCGTCCGGTGGTTCCAGTACGGGGTATTCTGCCCGGTAATGCGTCTCCACGGCAACCGGGGCGGTCAAGACCAAACCCGGGATATCATCGAGCCTACCGGCGACGACAACGAGATCTGGAGTTTTGGCGATCGGGACTTCCCCATCCTGCGGGATCTCATCTTCCTGCGGGAGCGTCTGCGCCCCTATGTGAACCATCACATGGACATTGCTTCGGAAACCGGCGTGCCGGTAATGCGCCCGGTATTCTTCGATTATCCCGACGACCCGGTATGCTACGGCCTGGGTGAGGAATACCTCTTTGGCGACGATATCCTCTTTGCTCCCATTGCCCGCCTTGGACAGACCAAACACTCGGTATACCTGCCTGCGGGAGAATGGGTATTCACCCGGGACGGCTCCACCTATCAGGGCGGCGCGTGGTATGAGATGACAGCGGAGATCGACGAGTTTATTGCCTTTGTCCGCAAGGGTGCAGAGGTGCTTTCCGCTTTTACCCAGAAATAAGGCGGCGGAGTAGCCTCCGCTGGCAATTCGCGGCGGAGTAGCCTCCGCTGGCAATTCGCGGCGGGGTGGCCCCCGCTGGCGATTCGCGGGGTAGTAGCTGCAAATAAGAAACTTGCTACCCCGCGGCGGTAGTTTTCGTCCACCTTTTTCTCAAAAGGGCGCCGCGTGCCAGTGGCACACAAACAAGGAGCCGACCGTAGCGGCAGCGAAGACCTGGTGGGGTTTCCAAAGGGGTGTTGTTTGCCAGCGGCAAACGTGGAACACCGACCGAGCCGGCAGGCGAGACCAAAGCCCCCTTTGGCCGCTCTCCGCAGAGAGCGGAACCCTTATGCCGCTCTTCCCAGAAATTACATAGGGCGAGGATGCAGTATTGCATCCCCGCCCTTTTTTGCGCCCATATAAAAACAATTATTCCAGCGGTAATTCCCTTCCGGCAGACTGCTTGCACCACAAAAGCTCCTCCCGTATTCCCAGCATCTGGGCCAGTTGCGCGGTGCTGTACCCTGGGTACTCCCGCAGCACCTCATCCGGACAAAGAAGCTCCGCCGCAAAGCAGTTGGCCTCTCTCTCCAGCCGGGAAACACAAAACAGGGTGCTTTCCCGCAAAAATGGCGTATTGGCCTTGGGGTGCAGCACTGCGTGACCCAGCTCATGGGCGCAGGTAAACCGTTGGCGGTAAGGCTCCAGCTCTTCATTGATATGGATGAACTTTTGCCGGTAGCACTGGTTGTAATATCCGTTGATACTTCCCAGCCGCTCCCGCAGCACCATGATGTTCAGCTCTTCCGCCAGTATAAAGGGGTCTCTGGTGCCATACTTACGGCACAGCCGGAGCACCTTTTTCTTGATATCCATGGCATACCTCCCGAACCAGCGGTCAGTCCCGGTATTTTTTAGGGGTGTACTTTTGCTTAGCAATGCGTTTGCTCACTTCCAGACTGCTTTTCAAACTTATGTAAAGAAGTTCCCGGGTCTCGTCATCAATAGGCTCGCCGTCAAACATCAGTCCTTCCTGCCCGCCTTCCAGCTGGTGCAGCGTCTCTTCCAGCCTTCGGGAAATATCCCTCTCATCCCGAGAGTTGAGGGCGCGGGGTTGGCCGCTCCCCAAAAGGGCGTCTACCGATACGCCAAAGTATTCCGCAATCTTTTGCAGCTTGGCAGAAGAAAGGGACACCACTCGCCCGGACTTTAAATCGGACAGTGTGCTGCGGGAAAACCCCAGCTCACTGCACAGCTTCCCTCCGGTGATCCCGGCTTTTTGGCATAACTGCATGATGTTTTCGTATAAACTCGCCATATCGGCATCCCCTTTTTTATGTTATTTGCCAAATGTTCTATATTACGTACAAATCCCCTTGACAAGTTCGAACATATGTACTATTCTAAAAACACAAGCACGGAATATCGAACATTTGTATCAGTTGATTTTATGATACCCGGAATTATTCCCAATGTCAAGAGAAAAACAAATAAATGTTCGAACAGTTTTCCGTACATTTCTACAAAATGGAACAAAAAAAGAAGGGGGAGGTTTTTCCATGATAGAACGAGAAAAAATGGCGGCAGCCCAGATTTCCCGGGACGATTTTGTCCCGGGGAGCCCGCCGGGAAAAATGGGCTGGTGTCCCCAGTGCGGAGCGTGGAGCCTGCCGGGAGAATGCCAAGCCTGCCGCCGCCGGGAAGAGGTGCTGCGGGTCATCCGCCCCCACATGGGGGAATACCTGGAAAACTGGCTGGAAGGCATCGGCGACCGCACCGGCTTTTTGCTGGAAGGCTACCGGGCAAGGCGGCAGCGGTATCTGCGGGAGGGCAACCAGCTGGGGCTTCTTGCTATGGAACAGGCCGAACGGGAATTTGCAGAAAGCCTGCCAAAGGGGGCATAAAGATGGAAATGCAGAAAAAGAGTATCCTATTGTATCTGGACATGCTGCCCATGCTGGAAAGCCTGCCTCCCGCCTCCTGTGGGAAAGTGGTGCTGGCCCTGCTGCGGTATGCTTCCGATGGAAAGGTGCCCAAAGGGTTCCGGGGCGCAGAGAAAATGGCGCTGGAGTTTATAAGGGCCCAGATCGACCGGGACACAGAAAAATACCGTCTCCGCTGTGAATCCAATCGAAAAAACGCCCTGCGCCGGGTACAAAAAACAGCAGCCATGGCTGGCGAAGGCACTCCCCCGCAAACCATGGCAGCCGATACAGATACAGAGAAAGATACAGAAAAAGAAAAAGACACTGTCACAGAGACAGATATAGACACAGAAAAAGAGACAGATACAGAGACAGCCAGCCGCCAACCGGAAGGGAACCGTCCAGAGGGATTGCCCCGTGAGAAACTGGAACCCTACCGGCAGATCTTTCTGCGAGAGTGTCCAAGCCTGCCAGCTCCCGAGGAAGTTTCCCTCTGGCCCCCAAAACGGCGAGCACTGCTCCAGCAGGCAAAGATGGAACCGGAAGACTTTGCCGCCCTGTGCCGCCGGGTAGAGGAGAGCGATTTCCTCACCGGGCGCAGCGGCAAGTGGACAGGTTGTTCCTTTGACTGGCTGTTGCAGAAAGAAAACCGGAAAAAGGTGATGCAAGGCTGTTACGACAGCGTTCCCAGAAAAGAAAAGCGTCCTGCACCGTCCTTTGACCTGGATGAATATGAACCGTTCTCCGGCCTGATCGGGGACGAATACTGAGAGGAGGAATTTATATGCCAAATTATACCGGAGGAATGTCGGTCTGCCCATTTTATCAGCGGGAATCCATGCTGAGCATCGTCTGCGAGGGGTATTCCCCGGAGCAGCAAGTCTCTATGAAATTCAACACCGAACGGGAGAAGCTCTGCTGGCAGAAGGAATACTGCCTGCGGTTCTATTATCCCCGATGCCCCTTGGCAGCCACGGTGCTGGCCCATTATCAAAAAGAGAAGAAGGGATTCCCTCTTGACCGCGGGGCATGAGAAGGACGCAAAGCTCTCTCATAGAAGGGGCGGCGCGAAATGCCGAGGGAAGTCAAACTCTACGGCCAACTGACAGAAGCCCCTACAGAGCCTGCACGGTCTGTAGGGGCCATCGCCTCATTATTGGGGCTGTCATATGCTTTTATAGTCTTCCACTTCCATCAAAATTCGGTACAACTGCTTTTGTTCCTTGGGTTTCTTTGCTAAAAGAAATTCATAGCACAAATAGGCATAGTTGGGAGCGTCTTCCTGCCGCCCTCCCAGTAATTGGAACAATTCGGAAAGCGGGATTTCCAATGCCAGCGAAACTTTTTCAATCGTTTCCATCGTCGCGTTTTTTTCGCCCCGTTCCAGCTGGCCGATATAGGTGGGGTGAACCCCTGCAAGTTCTGCCAGCTGTTCCTGACTAAACCCCCGTTTCAGCCGGTAGATGCGAATCCGTTCCCCGATTGTGTGTGCAATACTACTCATAGTCTCACATCCTTTTAAAAGATAGTCTATAAATAGTAAGGCAAAAAATACATAGACTATTGCTATTGAATGGTTACGGTGATATACTATAAATATTATGTTTTGCAATTCTGTATTTATAGTATATATCATTAAAAATTTGAGGTACAAGATGGAACGAAATTGCGTTTTTGATCGGCAGGCTTTCTGCCGAAAACTTAGAAACCTTCGGCAATATTACGGCCTTTCCCAACAAGACCTTGCCGACTGTCTTCGTATTGACCGCTCAACCTATGCCAGCTATGAGATTGGCCGTTCCATGCCTTCGCTGGAATCCATTAAAAGGATTGCCGAGTTTCTTCATGTTTCCTCCGACTTTTTGCTGGATATCCATTCTGAACAGGATCAAGCAGTAGAGGATAAAATGAACCGGATCTTAAAGCGCTTCCCCAATTTGTAGGGCGCGCCTGCTCGCTTTTGCTCCCCCATAGAGAAACCAAAAAGCCGCCCCTGTTTTCCACAGGGACGGCTTTATTTGTTGAAAACTTATTTGAAGTAAGCCACGCCGGACTCGAAGATCTTCTGGTCCTTCTCGCCGGGAACATTGCCATAGAGGTTGCTGCCTTTGCGCTCGCTGTGGCCCATCTT
>CALWVH010000076.1 GCA_944384915.1 uncultured Clostridia bacterium
ATGAAGGCGCTGTTCAAAATTCTACGGAGGTAACCGAATCTAACTTTGCGGAGATGCTTGAAGAATCTCTCAAGAGTTTTAATACAGATGAGAAGGTTCACGGTGTTGTTGTCGGTATTACCCCGAATGAGGTGTATGTTGATGTAGGCCGCAAGCAGGCTGGCTTTGTTCCTGCTTCCGAGCTTTCCGCTGACCCCAATGTCAAGCCGGAAGATGTGGTGAAGATCGGTGATGAGATGGATCTTTTGATCATGCGCACCAACGATCAGGAAGGCACCATTATGCTTTCTAAGAAGCGTTTTGACAGCATTAAGGGCTGGGAGGCCGTTGCTGCTGCTGAAGAGAGCCAGGAAGTTCTCACTGGTGTTGTTACTGAGATCATCAAGGGCGGCGTGATTGCTGTTACCAACGGCATCCGTGTGTTCATCCCTGCTTCTCAGGCTACTGCTTCCCGCGGAGACAGCCTGGACGACCTGCTGAAGAAGGAAGTTCAGTTCCGCATCATCGAAGTAAACCGTTCCCGCCGTCGTGCTGTGGGCTCCATCCGTTCTGTTCTCAAGGATCTGCGTAAGGCAGAGGCTGAGAAGTTCTGGGAGACCGCAGAAGAGGGCAAGGAGTACACTGGTGTTGTGAAGTCTCTGACCGCTTATGGTGCTTTTGTTGATCTGGGCGGCATTGATGGTATGATCCATATCTCCGAGCTGTCCTGGACCCGCATTAAGCATCCCTCTGAGGTTGTCAATGTAGGCGATACCGTAAAGGTGTATATCAAGGGTCTGGATCGCGAGAAGGGCAAGATTTCTCTGGGCTACAAGCGTTCCGAGGACAACCCCTGGAATATCCTGGAGCGTGAATATCCCGTGGGTACCATCTGCGATGTCACCGTTGTGGGCATGACCACCTTTGGTGCATTTGCTCGTATTATCCCTGGCATCGACGGCCTGATCCATATTTCCCAGATCGCTGACCATCGTATTGAGAAGCCTCAGGATGTTCTCAAAATCGGCGATGTGGTGAAGGTAAAGATCACCGAAATCGATTTTGATAAGAAGCGCGTTTCTCTCTCCATTCGTGCTGCCGCCGAAACGGAAGAGGCTGAAGCTGTAGAGGCTTCCGAGGAATAATTTCTTCTTTTGCTGCTTTTCAGCCCCTTTCACCTGAGTTGTGAGAGGGGCTGTTTTGGCGAAATTTTTTCTGGTAATTTCGCCCTTTTAGGGCATGATATTTTTATCCACTAATTGGAAATGGAGGTATTACAAATGGCTGCTATTACCAAAGATACCATTATTGGCGATATCCTGGACATCGACCGCACCACTGCTCCTTTCTTCCTAGAGATGGGAATGCACTGCCTGGGTTGCCCGTCTGCTCGTGGCGAGACTTTGGAGCAGGCTTGCCTAGTTCACGGTGTTAGCGTAGATGAGTTGGTGGCAAAGCTGAACGCTCATATCGAAAACAAGTAATCTGCCGTTTGTTCTCATACGGCTGCGCCTGACAGACAGCCACCGTCCGGTAGATTGATCCCGGTATGGTGCTTGTCTGTCGGGTATTTTTTTGCTTAAAAAGACGTGCTTTTTGCGTCGGAAAGGGCCTTTTCTATGAGAATGTTTCAACTTGACCCCCGATTACAACTTTGTGCGGATTTGGTACGGCCTGGAGCCAAATTGGCTGACATTGGAACGGATCACGCCTATCTTCCGGTGTGGTTGGTAGCCAAGGGAATCTGCCCCCATGCAATAGCGGTAGATGTGAGGGAAGGGCCTTTGGAGAGGGCACGGGAAAATGTTATCCGTTATGATATGAAAGAGAAGATTCGACTTTCTCTTTCCAGTGGTTTAACTGCATTAGGTCCTGAAGATGTAGATGATATTGTGATTGCTGGCATGGGCGGCGAATTGATGGCGGACATCATCCACCAAGCACCCTGGGTTCAGGATGGAAAAAAGCATTTAATTTTGCAGCCCATGACTACAGCAAAAGAACTCCGTCTTTGGCTGCGAGAAAATGGGTTTGCTCTGCTTCGGGAGGAGTGTGTCCGCAGTGAGGGAAAAATCTACTCTGTTATGCTGGCGGTATTTGACCCGAAACAGGCACAAAAGCTTACCGGAGAATTGTATCCGTATGTCGGTCTGCTTACTGGCAAAACCGAAGAAGAACGGGAGTACATACAAAAGGTGATGCAACGATTACAAAAGAAATTGCAGGGTTGTCTGCATCGCCAGGACGAAGCAGGCGCAGAGGAGCTCCGCTGCCTGTTGTTGGAGTTAGGAAAACTGGCAGAGATAAAAACGGAGGAATCTTAATGACAACGGTACAGGATGTTTTTGCATTTATCAACGGCTTTGCCCCTTTTGCCGAGGCTCTGGATTTTGATAACCCTGGTCTGTTAGTAGGGGATGGCAAGCAGTCTGTGAAAACCGCCGTGCTAACATTGGATATTACAGCGCCAGTGGTAGAAGAGGCGGTACAAAAGGGTGCTCAGCTAATCGTCAGCCATCATCCAGTGATATTTGCCCCCTTGCGGAAAATCCAGCGGGGCAGTGTCCCGTGGTTATTGGCGCAGCACGATCTTTCCGCTATCTGTGCCCACACTAATTTGGATATGGCGCCTGATGGAGGCGTCAATGATGCTCTTTCTCAGGTGCTGGGGATGGAAAACTGTCGGGGAATTTGCCCTCATGGCTCGGGTTTTGAAGCTATGGTGGGGGAGCTGTCCGAAGAGATGGAACCTGATGCGTTTGCCCGCCATGTTAAAGAAGTTCTCCATTGTGGTGCAGTACGGTTTGTGCCTGGAAATCACAAGGTAAAAACTGTGGGCATTTGCAGTGGTGCTGGTGCAGACTATTTAGAGCCTGCCCTTGAGGCCGGAGCTGAAGCCTTTGTAACCGGGGAAGTAAAGCACCACCAGTTTTTGTTGGCCCGGGAATTGGGGGCTACATTAGTGGAGGGCGGCCACTTCTATACAGAAACTGTGGTCCTGCCGATATTGGCAAAAAAACTAGCAGAGGAATTCCCACAGGTACAATGGCTGATTGCAGAAGCCAACACCGCACCAGAGGAATCCTGCTAATTGACTATATCCCGGAAGGGGAGGAATCATCATGGCCTTAGATGGCATTTTTCTGCATCATTTGCAGAAGGAAATTTCCCAGCGGGCGGTAGATGCCCGTGTGGATAAAATCTATCAACCCAGCCGGGATGAACTCATCGTTACATTCCGTACCCGTGGCGACCGGTTTCATCTGTTGCTTTCGGCACGGGTAAACAGTGCTCGTGCCCATTTTACCAGATGTTTGCCGGAAAACCCTATGCAGCCCCCAATGCTGTGTATGCTGCTGCGTAAGCGTTTGACCGGGGCACGGTTGCTTTCGGTAGAACAACCGGGGCTGGAGCGATTACTGCGTTTTGCTTTTGACGCAGTAAATGAGCTGGGCGACCATGTACGCCTGGAACTTATTGTGGAAATTATGGGGCGCTACAGTAATGTGATCTTTGTGGATGAAAACGGAAAAATTTTGGACGCCCTCAAACGTGTGGATGCAGAGATGAGTTCGGAGCGCCTGATTTTGCCAGGAGTGACGTATCATCTGCCTCCGGCACAGGATAAATTGAATCTATTGGAAACCGACGTTTCGGAGATATTGGAACGGTTGGAAAACCGCCCGGGAGACAGCGAACTTTCCAAAGGGCTATTATCAGTATTGCAGGGAGTTTCCCCAGTGGTCTGTAGAGAAATTCAGCAGCTTGTGGGACGGGGAGAGGACGTGTTCTGTAAGCAACTTACCTCCAGTCAGCGAGAACGACTGGTATTCTTCTTGGGGCAGTTGCAGCAGACTGCTCAGGATGTCTCTGGAAGCCCTCATATGGTAGTTAATCTGACTCAGCACAAGCCTATGGATATTTCTTTTATGAATATCACCCAGTATGGTACTTCAGCACTAGTGCGCACAGCGCCTACTTTCTCTCAGCTTCTGGATGATTTCTATTCTGAGCGCGATCGAGTAGAGCGGATGCGGGTGCGGGAAGCAGATTTGTTGCGGGTGATCACCACCTCCTCGGAACGGTTGACCCGGAAGATCGCTATCCAGCAGGGAGAGTTGAGCCAGTGCGCAGAACGTGACCAACTTCGGATTTATGGTGATCTTCTTAGTGCCAACCTATACCGTATGGAAAAAGGGTCCTCTTCTGTTACTTTGGAAAACTTTTATGAAGAGGGAATGCCAGAGATCGTAATCCCTTTGGACCCAGCTTTAACTGCTAACCAAAATGCCCAGCGGTATTACAAAAAATACCGAAAAGCCAAGGTGGCAGAAGAAAAACTGACCGAACAGATTACATTTGCCCAGCAGGAAGTGGAGTATTTGGATTCTGTGCTGGACGAGCTGGGACGTGCGGAAACGGAAAAGGATCTTTCGGAAATTCGGCAGGAACTGATGGAACAGGGATATATCCGGATGCTCCGTAGTAAAGGCAAGCAAAGGCCCGCTCAAGCGGCTGCTCCATTGGAGTTTACCACCAGTGATGGTTTTACGGTACTGGTGGGACGGAACAACCGCCAGAACGACAAGCTGACTTTGAAGCAGGCTAACAACAATGATATCTGGTTCCACACCAAAAATATCCCTGGTTCCCACACGATCCTGGTGACGCAGGGAAGGGAACCTACCGAAACCGCTTTGCTGGAGGCAGCCTGTATTGCCGCCTGGCATAGCAGGGGAAAGGAGTCCTCCCAGGTACCGGTGGATTATACTCAGGTACGTCATGTGAATAAGCCGCAAGGCGCTAAACCTGGGATAGTGATATATGTGCAATATAAAACCTTGTACGTCACCCCGTCCCTGCCAGAAAAACAGGAAGAAACGATATAAGAAAGGAAAGGCATATGTATCGACTGATTAAACAGGAGGGCGCTGCTCGGCGAGGAGAATTTACCACTGTTCATGGAACAATTCAGATGCCCGCCTTTATGAATGTTGCCACCTGCGGCGCTATTAAAGGTGCTGTTTCGGCGCTGGACCTGAAGGACGTTCACTGTCAGGTACAGCTTTGCAATACCTACCACCTGCATTTGCGTCCCGGAGACGAAGTGGTAAAAAAGCTGGGAGGGCTGCATACCATGACCCGATGGGAAGGGCCTATCCTTACTGATAGTGGCGGGTTCCAGGTGTTTTCTCTAGCCAAGCTGCGCAATATTAAGGAAGAGGGCGTGACTTTTGCCTCCCACATTGATGGTCATAAGATCTTTATGGGGCCGGAGGAAAGTATGCGC
The DNA here is from genome assembly GCA_944384915.1 of uncultured Clostridia bacterium. GTDB lineage: Bacteria > Bacillota > Clostridia > Oscillospirales > Acutalibacteraceae > Heritagella_A. The sequence goes on from CALWVH010000076.1 coordinate 5,270, forward strand.
ATCCAGTCCAATCTGGGTTCTACCATCGCTATGGCCTTTGACGAGTGTGTGGAGAACCCGGCCACCTATGAATACGCCAAAGCGTCCTGCGCCCGCACGGCCCGCTGGTTGGAACGCTGTAAGGCAGAAATGACCCGCTTGAATAGCTTACCAGACACCCTCAATCCTCATCAAATGCTTTGGGGCATTAACCAAGGCTGTACCTTTGAGGACCTTCGAATCGATCACATGAAGCGTATCCGGGAGTTAGATCTGGACGGATATGCTATTGGTGGCCTAGCAGTAGGAGAGCCGGCGGAAGTGATGTATCAGATTATTGAAGCAGTAACACCTCATATGCCGGAGGATAAGCCGCGCTATTTGATGGGAGTGGGTACGCCTGCCAATATTTTGGAGGCTGTCCGTCGGGGTGTGGATATTTTTGACTGTGTTATGCCCACCCGGAATGCCCGCCATGCCCATATTTTCACCATGGAAGGCGTGCGTAATATGATGAACGCCAAGTACACTCTGGATGAAAGCCCGCTTGATCCTGCCTGTGATTGCCCTGTATGCCGTAATTTTACCCGAGCGTATATCCATCATTTGTTTAAGGCAGGGGAGATGTTGGCCATGCGTTTGGCTGTACTTCATAACCTGTATTTCTACAATACTCTCATGGAAAAGATTCGAAATGCACTGGACGAGGGGCGTTTTGAGTCGTTTTATCGTGCTAACATTGAAAATATTTCCAAAAGACTTTAAATTGTCCGGAAATGGCTTGAAACCTTTGGAAATCCCTGTTATAATTGAAGCATTCTGTTGGAGGTGTAAATAGTAAAATGAATCAGTATTTTCTTTTATCACAGGATGCAGGTAGCAGCACTGGCAGTATTATTATGATGGTGGCTATGTATGCCCTGCTTTTTGGTGCCCTGTATTTTATCTTCTTCCGTCCCCAGTCTAAGAAGAGAAAGAAAGAGGACAAAATGCGTAAAGAGGCCCAGATTGGCGATGAGATTACTACCATTGGTGGTATCTGTGGTCGGATCGTGGGCATCAAGGAAGACACCGAGACCCTGATTATTGAAACCGGTACAGACCGTAGCAAGCTGCGCATTAAGCGTTGGGCTATCGGCAGCGTGGATACTATCCACGACGACGCGGAATAAAAATTCCAAAAGCGAGAATAAAAGCTCCCCCTGTAGAATATCTATCCATCAGATAGGATTCTAACAGGGGGGCTTTTTATGAAAAAAGGAGAGAATCATCAAAACTCTATTGGGCCGTTGGTGCGTGCTTCACTCATTGGATGTGGATGTGGTGCGCTATTATGCTGCTTGCTTTTGCTATTGGCCGCCGCAATATTGGCTTCTCTTGACCAGATACCAGAAGCAGCATTACAGCCTATAGTGTTGACTGCCTCAGTGGCAGGCGGATTTCTGGCAGGTTTTATCGGGGCCCGGATACTGGGTCATATGGGCCTTATTGTAGGGGTTAGTGGCTCGTTTTTATTGCTCCTGATTATAATGGGGGTGAGTCTACTGCTGCCAGATGGAGAATGTCTTCTACCCTCTGCCATTACAAAAGCCTGCGCGATTCTGATTTCTGGCGCTCTTGGTGGAATGGTTTCTATGGGAAAAAGGAAGAAAATCCGCAGAAGATAGGAAAATAGGCTTCCTTTTGTCCTATAGTTGTGCTATAATAAATAAAACTGGGCGTTGGAAAATCCACGCTCTGTATTGCTAACTCGGAAACGGAGGTTTTTATTCATGAAGCAGATCAAGACTTTGAATCAGGCTAACCTGAAGGAAAGCGCTGTGAAGGGTGGCTGCGGCGAATGCCAGGCTTCCTGCCAGTCCGCTTGCAAGACTTCTTGCACAGTTGCAAACCAGAAGTGCGAGCACGCTGACAAGTAAGAGCTTTTCTGAGGGCAGTCGGGGAAGGTGAATTCACCTTCCTTTTGCCACGAATAATTTCTTTAAGGGACAGCCCAGCCGTTGTCCCTTAAATTATGTGTAAATGGAGATCGAAAGAAATGATACATAAGTATACTTTAAATGGGTATCGGATCGTACTGGATACCAACAGTGGTGCAGTCCATATTTTTGACGAGGCTCCCTATGAGATGCTGGACTATTTGGAGGATTCTGTTCCCGATGAGCCACCGGTAGCGCTAAAAGAAGCACTAGCGGATCGTTGGGATCAGGCTACCTTTGATGAGGCATATGAGGAATTGAAAGAATTATACCATCAGGGCCTGCTCTTTTCAGAGGATGGGTACGAGCGTTTCTCCGATATGATGGTGAAATCTCCGGTAAAGGCCATGTGTCTAAATGTGGCCCATGACTGTAACCTGCGCTGCGAATACTGTTTTGCTGCCAAAGGAGATTTTGGTTGTGGCCGCAAGCTGATGCCCTTGGAAGTGGGGAAGAAGGCCATTGATTTCCTCATCGAACATTCGGCAGGGCGCCGCAATTTGGAAATGGATTTCTTTGGCGGTGAACCGTTAATGAACTGGGATGTGGTAAAGGAGCTGGTGCTCTATGCCCGGGAACAGGAAAAGCTGCACGATAAGAATTTCCGCTTTACCATTACCACCAACGGCCTGTTGCTGACGGATGATAAGATCGATTTCATCAATAAAGAGATGTCCAACTGCGTGCTTTCTTTGGATGGCCGCAAGGAAGTAAATGACCGGCTGCGGGTACGTGTGGATGGCACAGGCTGCTATGACCAGATCGTACCCAAATATCAGAAGCTGGTAGCTCAGCGTGGAGACAAGGATTATTATGCCCGTGGAACCTTTACCCGCTACAATCTGGATTTTACCAAAGATGTGCTGCATATGGCAGATCTGGGATTTGACCAGGTTTCAGTAGAACCAGTGGTTTCCGACGAAAAGCTGGACTACTCCATTAAAGAACAGGATCTGCCTCGGGTATTTGAGGAATATGAGACCCTGGCCAATTCTATTTTACAGCGCCGGAAAGAGGGGAAAGGGTTTAACTTTTTCCATTTTATGATCGACTTGAATCAAGGACCTTGTGCCATTAAACGCCTGCGGGGATGTGGCTGTGGTAATGAGTATGTAGCAGTTACCCCAGAAGGCGACATTTATCCCTGCCATCAGTTTGTAGGGGATGAGCAGTGGAAAATGGGAAGCGTTCTGGATGGAAGCTTTAATTTGCCCATGAAAGAGCGCTTTGCAAAAGCCAATGTATATTCTAAGACAGACTGCAAAAATTGTTGGGCAAAATTCTATTGCAGTGGCGGCTGCAATGCCAACAACTGGCAGTATGAGGGAGATATCCTCCATTCACATGGTATTTCTTGTGAATTGGAGAAGAAACGTTTGGAATGTGCCATTATGATCCAGGCTGCCCAGGCAGACATGGAATAAAAGGTTAAAGAGATAGTCAAAATATCCGGAAGAAGAATGTTTTAGTTCTTTTCCGGATATTTTTTTGTTTTTAAGAAGTATACAATTTTATGCATAAAATTACAACCCAGCCTCATTTTGTATGTTTACATAATATTTGTAAGGTTACATAATATTTTGCTTGCTTTTTCGGCATTTGCATAAAATTGCCGAATTGTGCATAAATGATATTGCTTTACCGGGCAAAACAAGGTATAGTATAAAAAGGAAAGAACTGGAAGCACAAAATTAGCGGATGTGTTGGCTTGGATGGTCATGTTTTTAGGAAGTATCTCATATAGTCTTTTATATTGATGGTATAAAGGACGGATGATACATATGACATGGGTTAAAAGCAAGCAATCTACCGAAAGCACCTCCTCTTCTTCTCATCCAGGATATCCGTTTTGGATTTTGGCTGCCCCTGTTTTATTTTTGGCGGGGATGGCAGGAGGAGCTTTTCTTTCAGGAATTGTAGGGCAAGGGGCATTGTCACATTTGGATTTCCTTTTTCAAACCGATTTTCAAATGCGGATGTCTGATCCTTTCTTAGGTGGGTTTGTCTCATCTGCTGCCTCCTCATTCCTTCTTATGTTGTTTTGCTATTTGTGCGGGATGGCGTTATGGGGAATGCCTCTTCTGCCAACTGCACCAATATTAAGAGGAGTAGGGGTCGGACTGATTGCTGGACATTTATATACTGGATATGGAATGTCTGGAATCTGTTTTTTTCTATTTGTTCTCCTTCCAGGTTCTCTTATTAGTTCTTGCGGCATTTTTCTTGCGGTACAGGAAAGTTGGAATTTTTGCCGCCGGATTTTTCAGGGGGAAAAAGTTCTTCCTTTTTTGGGAAGGTATACCGTGCATTTTGGTTTGTTTTTGATCCCCTGTCTTGTGGGAGCTGCAGCGGATTGGTTGTCTGCTGTAATATGTTCTTCCTTTTTTTCTTTTTGATTTGTTTATGTGGGAGTGGTTATATGTCCGACTATGGAAAAGCGTTTCATGACTATTTGGTTTCGAAAAATGTGTCCCCTAATACGTTGGATTCCTACCAAAGGGATGTGGAGCATTTTTTGGAATTTTTAGGGGAAAGGGGAGTTGACTTTCCAGAAAAAGCGGACGAGACCACTCTGGAGGAATATTTTGCACATCTACAGGAGTTAAAGCGCTCCGCTTCTACTATCACTCGCAATTTGGCTTCCGTACGCTCGTTTTATCAATATCTTATGTATCTGGGAATTGCCCACGAAAATCCAGCCAAAAACATCAAGCTGGAAAAGGGGAGCAAAAAATTACCCCAGACCCTTACCCAGCAGGAAACCGATCGGTTATTGATGCAGCCGGATATCACTGACTCAAAAGGATGCCGGGATAGAGCGATGTTAGAGCTGCTTTATGCAACTGGAATCCGTGTATCTGAACTCATTGATTTAAACGTAACAGATGTCCACCTTAATGAAGGGATGCTGTATTGCCATACCCCAAAGGCAGAACGTACTATTCCTATATACCCCGCAGCAGTCTCTGCTATTTCTGATTATGTTCATCGGGTACGAGTTCAGATCGTCTCAGAAAACCCTCAAGAGCCTGCTTTGTTCCTGAATCTAAATGGAAAACGGCTTACTCGTCAGGGTTTTTGGAAGATTGTAAAAAATTATGCCCATAATGCGGGGATTACTAAAGAAATTACCCCTCACACCCTTCGCCATTCTTTTGCTCTGCATTTATTGGAAAACGGGGCACAATTAAAAGATATTCAGATGATGTTAGGACACGCTGACATTTCTTCTACACAAATTTACGTTCAATTATTGGACAATCACGTAAAAGAAGTGTATAATAGTTATCATCCTCGTGCTAAACTATGACGAAAAGCGTGGATGCAAATATTTGTAGGAGTGATTGAATTTTGGCAAATTTCGGACTTTTTGGATTCTTTAATAATTACAGTCGGCCTGGTCCTGGCGTTAGCAAGGACGAGCCTCAAAAGCCCCCATATATCCGCTATTTTCAGTTGATGGGGCGAAAATATAGCAAGTTGATTCAGTTAAACTTGCTATTCTTAGTTCCCTTTTTGATAGTCGTATTTTTGATGGGAGTTATCTTTTTCCTCTCTCCGTTCCACTATCAGTTATATATCCCCATTCAATCTAATGTCCTTCGTCTGGATGTCTGGGCGTTGTATGTGGTACCGATTCCTTTGATTCTGCTTTCACCTTTTGTTGCAGGTTTGACCTATGTAACCCGGAACTTTGCTCGAGAAGAGCATGCATTTGTATTTTCTGATTTTAAGGATGCCATAAAAAATAACTGGAAGCCTTTCCTTTTAAACGGGATCTTTCTTTATTTTGCATATATGGTTCTTTCCTTCTCTATGTTTTATTACTACAACCAGTCGGTTACAAATTGGATTTTCATTCTCCCGTTTTCTCTCTGCTTGCTTCTGATGGTGGTGCTCCTTTTCTGTCAGTACTATATCCCCATTATGATTGTTACCTTTGATTTGTCTTTGAGAAAAATCTATCGCAATGCGCTGATTTTCTCTGTAGCCGGCCTTTGGCGGAATTTTTTGTTGACAGCGATTTTTGTATTTATGCTGTTCCTGTTTTATCAGGCCCTCGCTTCTGTATTAGGTTTGACAATCTTGGTTTTCTTCTTGGCTTTGTTCTGCTTCTCTTTTGTATCCTATACTACTAGCTTTATCGTCTATCCTTTGATTGAAAAGTTGCTGATTAAGCCTTATTATGAGCAACAGGAACAAGCTAAATCAGTAAACGCTGAGAGCGAGAAAAAAGAAGAAGAAACAGATGAGGATCTCCATAAGGGAGAAATGGATGAGGATGATGCTCCCGAGTATGTGTACATTAATGGGCGTTTGATTAAACGTTCTGAGCTGAATGATGACCAGCTTTTTGAGGACAAGCATTATTGATCTACTTGAATAGAATCGTTAGATAATTGAAACGGAGTTGCTATTTTAGCAGCTCCGTTTTTGTCATGGATTCTTTATTTATATCATATGGTAAATAGGGGGTGAGGCCACATTGAAACAACAATCTTTTCAAAGAAAAAAGGCAAAAAGAGGTTTTCGGTATTTGTGGTTGACAGTACTTTTTATGTGTGGGGCAATTGCCTTTTCTGTCCAGAAAAATCTGGAGCAAGAGCCTTTTAGAGTGTCTTCCATAGAAAATACCCGATATACTATTGTGTTGGATGCTGGACATGGTGGAGAAGACGGAGGAGCTACCACCACTACTGGAGTTTTAGAGAAGGATATTAATCTAGCTATCACGCTGAAACTTCGATCTCTTTTGGAGGCCAGTGGAATACAGGTTGTGATGACACGGGACACAGATACAGATCTTTCTGACTCTTCTTTGGATACAGTAAGGGAGAGAAAGGTGTCGGACCTGCATAACCGCTTGAAATTAGCAGAAGAAGTAAAAAATGGGATTCTGGTGAGTATTCATCAAAACCATTTTTCGGAAAGTCAGTATTACGGTACACAGATTTTTTATTCCCCCAACACGCCAGAAAGCCAAAATTTGGCGGAGTATCTTCGTTCCCCGGTAGTGGAAATGCTGCAACCAGAAAATAACCGGGAATGCAAACCGGCCAGCAGCTCTATTTATATTCTGTGGAATGCCACACATCCATCTGTAATTGTCGAATGTGGATTTTTGTCTAATCCATCCGAATCACAAAAGCTTCAAAATGAAGCCTATCAATATCAGATGGCATTTGCCATATGGTCCGGTATTATGGATTTTCTAGATGCGTGAGTCAAGTGTTCCCTTTTCCTCCTGCTTTGAATGTGCTATAATAAAAGCCATCAATCAAAGCGGGGAGGAACCTATGTAATGGCCGCAAAAGCAAAAACTACTTATGTCTGTACAAGCTGCGGATTTGAATCTGTCAAATGGTATGGGAAGTGCCCTGGGTGCGGCGAGTGGAATACAATGGAGGAACAGCTTCGAGAGGCAACTCCAACTAAAAGCAAAGGATCATTTTCAGCATCCCACGTTTCCCATCCTATTCCTATTACTGGATTGGATGAAACAGAAGAGCATCGATATCACACAGGCATGTCAGAATTAGATAGGGTGCTTGGAGGTGGTATTGTAAAAGGCTCTTTGGTACTGATTAGCGGTGATCCGGGTATTGGTAAGTCCACCATCCTGCTTCAGATTTGTCAGTATTTAGGGCGTGAATTAAAGGTCCTGTATGTATCCGGGGAGGAATCCGGCAGACAGATCAAACTAAGGGCTACCCGGTTGGGCGTTACAACTCCTAATCTTTTGGTAATGACAGAAACAGATATTCAGGCTGTAGCGGAGGAGATCCGTTCCCTCAAACCCGATCTGGTAATGATTGATTCTATTCAAACCATGAATTTTACAGACTTAAATTCTTCCCCTGGAAGTGTTACACAGGTTCGGGAATGTACCAATGCTATTATGCGGTGTTGTAAGCCGTTGGATATCCCGACTATCATTGTGGGCCATGTAAATAAGGATGGAGCGATTGCCGGACCAAAAGTATTGGAGCATATTGTGGATGCAGTTCTTTATTTTGAAGGCGACCGCCAAATGACATATCGAATTCTGCGGGCGGTAAAGAATCGCTATGGTTCCACAAATGAAATTGGCGTTTTCGATATGGGAGAAAACGGCCTGCATCAAGTAGATAATCCCTCGGAGGCCATGCTGGCTGGGCGTCCGGTAAATGTTTCCGGTACCTGTGTTACGTGTGTAATGGAGGGAAGCCGTCCTATTTTGGCGGAGATACAAGGCTTGGCTACCACCACCGGATTTGGGAATCCCCGAAGAATGTCTACCGGTTTTGACTATAACCGCATGAATCTTTTATTAGCCGTACTGGAAAAAAGGGCAGGCTTTTATTTCTCAAATCTGGATGCCTATATCAATGTAGTAGGCGGGCTTCGGTTGGATGAGCCTGCAGCGGATCTGGCGGTTGCCATGTCTTTAATCTCCAGCTTAAAGGATATCAGTATCCGGGAGGATGCGATTGTTTTTGGAGAGGTAGGCCTGGCAGGAGAGTTGCGTTCCGTTACGCATATCGATGCTCGCATCTCAGAAGCAGCCAGATTGGGGTTTCGGCGGTGTATTCTTCCATATCATTGCCTAAAAAAAACACACGGACAAATGGATACCATAGAATTGATAGGGGTCAAAAACCTGCGGGAGGCTTTTGATGCGGCTGCTGCCCGATAAGTTTCCGAGAAATCGTGGAGCCTGAATGGCGATTACTGACCGATATTTTGTGGACGCATCCGTCAAAATCCGAATTGGTGACGAGAGGCGGGATATCCAATGCACAATATCCATCTTTTTGGTAAATGCAATCCTCTGAACAGGGAATCATACTCACAGGAGACCATCTGCCTTTCTTTTTAGTTCATAGAGCACGGTGTATACATCTTCATTTTTTCCCTTTGCCGGAAAAATATTCTTTCTTCTTTACTGTATTTTTGCGGACTTCGGTTGCAAAATAGGCGGGAAGGGGGAATGACAATGAAACGATATTTTCTGCTCTTTTTATCCACAGCATTGGTAATTGGTTCGCTGACCGCCGCAGGTTTTACTATGAAATCCCATGCAGTTGCTGTACGTACCTGGTCATTGCACTCTACTAGTGTTTTAGATACGCTCTTGTGTAATGGTACAGTGGTGCGGGCAAAGGAAAGATCTGTGGCGTTCTCAAAAAACATCCGGATTGAGGAGGTTTTTGTAGAGAAAGGGGAACAGGTTTCCGCAGGTCAAGCACTGTTTTCTTATCAAGCTTCTTCCACACCCAGCACATCTGCCCAACAGCAAACATATGCAGAGTTGTGGGAGGAGTATCAGAAAACAGGACAAGTTCCGGCTGATGTAGAGACGATTCTTGCAGGAATGGGAGAATCAGCTTCATTAGAGGAAGAGTACGGAGAACTGCAAACAGCAGTTAGCCCTATTGATGGGGCAGTAACGGCCCTTGACATACAGCCGGGAGAGATTCTACCAATGGGGAATAGTGCAGCTGTTATCGCAGACCCGGATAATTTAAAGATTGAACTTCAAATCAATGAAGCTAATATATCTAAAATACAAGTGGGACAGCAAGCAGAGATTACCGGCTCCGGTTTTCCGGAAACACAGTATCAGGCGGAGGTTGTTTCCATTTCTGATGAAGCGGTGGTACAGACTTCCACTTCTGGAAAAGAATCCGTAGTGGAGGTTATCCTAAAGGTGTTGTCTCCGGATGAGAAAATTAAGCCGGGATATACGGTTAAAGCTTCTGTTGTAACAGAGTGTTTGGAAGATGCTGTTCAGATCCCCTATGATGCAGTATTTGCCGATGAGGAGGGGAAAGAGTATATCTATATTGTCGACCATAATCGTGCCAAAATACAGCCGATTACCACTATAAAAGAGTACACCAGCGGCATTGTGATCGAGGAAGAATTAGAGGAAGGAACCTCTATTATTCTGGAACCAGAGCATATTACAGAGGGAAGTTATGTGAAATGCTTTGAAACGGAGGCTTTTGCTAATGATTGAGCAGTTTATTTTTGCTTGGCGAAGCCTCTCTCGCAAACGGGGACGAACTCTCCTAACGGTTTTGGGGATCGTAATTGGTGTTGCCTCTGTGACGATTATCGGGAATATTGCCCAATGTGGCAGTACAGCTCTAAACACGGAGATGGATAGCCTGGGTTTAAGTGGTCTTACCATCAGCGCTACTGCTTCCGCCTCTCTAGAACAGGAAAGTCTGGAAACAATTGAGGCCTGTGAACAAGTAGAACAAGCCATGCCGGTGATGATGCAAACAGGATCGGTTTCTGCCCGTTCTCAGGAAACAGATGCCCTTCTATGGGGAATCGACGAAAATGCGAACCGGATTATTTCCTTACAGGTTCTATATGGAAGAGGACTAAATCATCAGGATGTAGTTTTGCAAAAAAAGGTGTGCCTGATCGACGAGGCTTTTTCTCAGGCCGCTTTTGGAAGGAGCAACAGTATTGGAAAAACGGTTTCTCTTCTTTGTGGAGGGGTACAGGAGACCTATACCATTATAGGAATTGTAAAAACCGGGAGCGGACTGCTGCAAAGCTTTATAGGCAGTTATATTCCTTCCTTTATTTATCTTCCTTATACCTCCATGCAATCTTCTTTGGGAAGGAATACCTTTGATCAAATCGCAGTGCGAATCCAGGAAGGGGAAGATGCAGATGAAGTCGGTCAGACTTTAGCCTCTTCTTTGAACCGAAGTACAGGTATACAGGATGGATATGTTTCCAACAATCTGGTAAAACAAAAAGATTCTCTTACTAATATGCTGAATATCTTAACTTTAGTTTTGTCTGCCGTAGGGGCAGTTTCCCTTTTGGTAGCCAGTTTAAGTATTATGACGGTTATGCTGGTATCTGTTCACGAACGCACTCGAGAAATCGGTATTAAAAAAGCTATCGGTGCCCGAAAAGGGAAAATCCTGTTAGAGTTTCTTTGGGAAGCTCTTATGATCTCCTGTATTGGTGCTGTCCTTGGAGCAGGTATTGGGACGGGATTGTCTTTTGTTGGAGCAGCTGCTTTTGGCGTGACATTACAGGCAAGAATGGATATTGCACTGTTTGCAGCGTTATTTTCCATTCTCAGTGGAGTAATATTTGGCGTCTATCCTGCTATGAAGGCGTCTTCTTTACAACCAATTGATGCCCTTCATACAGATAGTTAACTCAAAATAAAAAGGGGAGAAGAGGGGAGAAACCTCTACTCCTTATCTACATAATTATATCAGAGGTGGAAAGTTGATTAACTTTACATATAATACTTGCAAACAAGAACGCTTTCTTAGTTTTCCAGGATTACCTAAAGGCCGGGTAAGACTGTTGTTAATGTCTCCCGAGATTCCAGAATTGTGCGATGCTATGCGAAAATTAGGAGTTGATGTCATAACTACCCATCCTAGTTTTACTTTGCCACAACCGGTGCGATTTCACCCCGATATGCTTACCTGTTATCTAGGAAATGGACGGATGATGATTCCGGAAAGCGAAAATACTTTACAGACAAAATTAAGTCGTTTTGATATGCAAACTATTTTTACACAATGCCTTTTGGAAAATCAATACCCGAAAGATGCTGTCTGTAATGTATTATCTATCGCAGAACATGTTTTTTATAATCCGCGTTCCGCAGATCCAGAAATTTTGCGGCAGCTTTTTTCTTACAAGCATCATAAGGTAGCACAGGGATATACAAGATGCTCGATAGCGGTTGTAAACGCTAATAGTGTAATGACGGCTGACCAAGGACTTAGTAAAGTGATGCAGCAGGCTGGTTTCCAGGTGTTGACACTGGAACCGGGGTACATTCATCTGCCTGGTTATGAATATGGGTTTATCGGTGGATGCTGCGGTTTGATTGCACCAAATCTCATGGCATTTACAGGTTCTTTAAATACTCATCCAGACAGCGATCGAATCAAAAAGTTCTTGCAAGGCCAAAAGGTAAATTTTATAGAATTATCTTCTGGGGCTTTATATGATATTGGAGGTTTGATTCCGCTGAAGGAATGGATAGAATCGCCAAAAGATTCCGAATCAACTGAAGGGGAGGCTTGACAGAAGCCTCTGGAAAAAGTAAAATATAATTATACAAAATTTAAATTTTGTATAATTCAGGGGAGTGCAAATTACTAGAAAGGCGGAAATCCTATATGGCATATAGCTTGAAAAACTTCCATAAGGAGCTGTTGGACGAATCTCCAAAACTGGCACGTGAGTATTTGCAGCATCAATTAACAGTGCGTGCCCGGTCGCCATTAACTGTGGAAGAATACGCACGAGATCTTATAACATTCTTCCGATTTATCAAAAAGCATTATGATATGGTTTCTGGAGATCAACCAGATGCAGAGATTCCTGTATCCGATATTTCTGATGAATTGATTCTTCAGGTCAGCCGGCGGGATATTCTGGAGTTTATGAATTACCTAGTGACGGATCGGCATAATTCTGTGAATACACGGCTTCGTAAAACCACTACATTGCGGCGTTTTTATAAGTATTTGGTGGATCAGCGACAGTTATTAAAAGAAAGTCCTATCCAAATTATGGAATCACCAAAACATAAGAAATCACTACCCAAATACCTAACTCTGGAACAAAGTATTGAACTACTAAATGCAGTGGACGGTCCCGATAAAGAACGAGATTACTGCATTTTGACTTTGTTTTTAAATTGTGGGATGCGACTTTCTGAGTTAGTTGGAATTAACCTAACGGATGTCCGACATCAAGCCTCTTGTATCCGTATTCGTGGTAAAGGCGACAAGGAACGCATCATTTATTTGAATGAGGCTTGTTTGGATGCTATCAACCGGTATCTAGCAGTACGTCCTCACGATGGTCTCATTGATAAGGATGCTCTTTTTATCAGCCGTCAACATAAGCGTATCAGTCCCAAAACGGTACAGCACATCGTAAAAAAATATCTGGGAGCCATTGATCTTGGCGGACCGGGATATTCTGTCCATAAGCTGCGTCATACCGCCGCAACCTTGATGTATCAGCATGGAGATGTAGATATTCGGGTACTAAAGGATATTTTAGGCCACGAAAATTTGGGCACTACCGAGATCTATACCCATCTCTCTAGCAAGCAAATGGAGGAAGCAGCCAAAGCAAATCCGCTTTCCAAGATAAAAAGCAAATCAAAGCCCCCGCAAAACTCTCAAGATTAAAAGTAAAAAAACTTCTGCTAGAATTGTTTCCTAGCAGAAGTTTTTTATCAATTTGGTTTAAGCCTTATTTCAGTACGGCCTTATGATGGACCTTTTTCCCCTTTTTAATGACCACATAGCCCTTTTCAAAATCAGCCGGGGTTACAGCAGCGGCAATATCCGTTACCTTTTGATCGTCGATGCTCACACCGCCCTGGGTTACCAGACGGCGGCCTTCACCCTTAGAAGGAGTCAACTTGGTCTTCATCAAAAGATCAAGAACCAACAGCTTTCCATCGGTAAAGTCATCGGCAGTCAGCTCTGTGGTGGGCATATTATCGGTGTTAGCACCAGTGCTGAACAGTGCACGTGCTCCCTCCTGCGCTTTCTTGGCTTCCTCTTCCCCATGCACCAGCTTGGTGACTTCGTAAGCCAGACGCTCCTTTACCTGGTTCAATTCGCTGCCAGACAGCTTTTCCATCTCGCGGATCTCATCCATAGGCACAAAGGTGAGCAGCTTCATGCAACGGATTACATCATCATCCGCAACATTTCGCCAGTACTGGTAGAAATCAAAGGGAGATGTCTTTTCGGGGTCCAGCCACACAGCACCCTTTTCCGTCTTACCCATCTTTTTGCCTTCGCTGGTGGTCAGCAGCGTAAAGGTCATGCCGTAAACCTCTTTGCCCTCGCTGCGGCGGAGCAGCTCTACACCGCCGATGATATTGCTCCACTGG
>CALWVH010000077.1 GCA_944384915.1 uncultured Clostridia bacterium
ATACTTGGCTGGCGACGGCCTGGAACGATAGAAAGACGCCAACACAAATATTCCTCAATAGCTCAGCCGGTAGAGCATGCGACTGTTAATCGCAGGGTCGTTGGTTCGAGTCCAACTTGGGGAGCCAGAGTTACGGCAGGTATTCAATCCAATACCTGCCGTATTTTCTCTATATTGAAAAATGAGGGCCACTAGCTCAGTTGGTTAGAGCAACCGGCTCATAACCGGTCGGTCCGGGGTTCGAGTCCCTGATGGCCCACCACAACAACAAAATCCGAACCTTTTACTGATTGGTAATGGGTTCGGATTTTTATTTTTAAAGGGATTTGAGCAATAGGGGAACGATTTACTTTAAAAAGTTATTAAAAAGTTTATTGAATTCATCTTTTTCACAACTTTTCCAACGATAATATATCACACCATCCTTTACATATTCAGACCAATAATGACAAACCATCTCATAGTTTTCATTTTGATATGTTATCTTTACCGCATTACCAGAAACGGACATGGGATCGCCAATGTAATAATCGGTAAACTGAATTTTTTGAAATTGTTCTATAAAATTATTTTTTCCCTTTTTTGAAAGAGTTTTTTTCACAGTAAAATTAAGGCTATTTTCTGCTGAAACAAGTTCTATGCTTTCGATTTCATCGATGGGCTCACTGAACGAATACGGCTTTTTACTACAGCCGGTAAAAGTGATTGCAATTAGTAAAAATAAAATAGTAGGTAACAGTATTTTTTTCATAGAAAAATCTCCTTTGCCTTAGCGGAGAGATAATATCCCAACAGACGCATGGAAAAAGCCATATGGCAAGCAGTAACAACAGCGGAAATACAGGAAGCAGAAAATCCAGTATAGCTAAAATCCGCTGTTTCAATGATCTTCCATGCGGCACAGCAGATAGTATTTTACTATTTGGCTACTGGCACACAGAGCAAAAATAGAGGTGAGAAAGGTCAGGCACAGCAAAACGATAAGCAGAACGGTTTGTTGGCCGATATGGTTGGACAACTGCTTTGCCAAAAACATTCCCATGGTCCCTGCAGCAGCGGCAATGGAAGAGAGAAATTGGGGGTCGATTTTTTTCTTGCCGGAATGGGCAGGAGAGCGAAGTTTTTTCATGATGAAACGCCAATACCCCACTCCGGTTAGGAGGGAAGGACATAACAGGAGCAATGCCCAAAACCCGTAGCCACCCATCTTGGACAAAATGACGCCAAGCAGAAGAAGGGAAGTGTTTATTTCTCAAAAGCAATATAATTTATGACTTTCCCTTTTTTTCGTTGGGAAAGGGAAGGAGCATCCCCGGGGAAGGCGTTTGGCAGGCCAGTTCTTCCATCTCCTGCTGTGCCTGTTGCAAAAGGCGAATGCAGTCGGTCATGGTATTAAAAAGATGATAATAGGCTTTTTGGTAATCCATCAGATACCTCCGTTTTCAAAAGCAATCCCTAGATATTTTTTCACCCATGCCTGAGCGCTGGAAAGGGGGATATGGCACAGTTTATATTGTGCAGCCCAGCCTCCGGTGGTTTGGATGACCAGAGTACACCGGCCGGTAAAACGCTGCGCTGGGTTCTGCAAAAACTGTACGCCGGTGATGTGAGCCGGGTCAATACGAGCGGTAAAGAGGGTAAAAATACGGATTCCCCGCATATATACCGAGCCATTGTCAAAGACCAGCGACGAGAGCCAATACCCCAACAGGCGCATGAAGAAAAACCACAGGGCGGGCAATAATAGCAGCGGGAATACTGGAAGCAAAAAGTCCAGCACGGGAAGGAGCCGCTGCTCCAGTAAAATCAACAGGAAAAACACCACGCAGGGCAGCCATAAAAAGGAAAACCATGCTCCCCGATGAGGCCGGAGATCTGGTTCCTTTTGGGGCCAAAATAAGCGCAGCACGGTTCTTTCTTTGCGCCATAATGCGGGATGCAGGATCACTCGCCCTCCTCCTGGCAGAAAGGCTTCCGCCCGGGAAATGCCCAGCAGCGCCATAGGCAAAGTTTGCAGCAGGGCAGCGGAGCTGACGGAATCAAGAGAGACGGTAGTTTCCCGGCGGGGCCACACTCCCATTTTGAAAAACAGCCGGTTTCCCTCCCGTTTCCAGCCAAAGGGGAGAAGGGCCAGCGCTTCCTTTAAAAAGGCTAGTAACCATCCCGCCAAAAACAGCCAGCTGATTCCCGCAATGGCAGGGGGGATGCCCAAGGCGATGAGGCGCACCCGTTGATCGGCGGCGTTGACGATGCGCTGGGCAATCTCTGTGCCTAAAAGAGAGCTGACAGACCGGAAAAATACGGTGGCCAGCAGTAATCCCGAGGCAGGATTGGAGAGAAGGGCTGACGCCAGTAGGGTGTGAAGGATTCCCGCATGATGAGGTTTGCGCTTTCTCTTAGAAGGGCGGGGCAGCCGGGGCGAGTGACGGCGAAAAAGAGGGATACTCTCGCAGCCGGGAGCCGGAACGCCGGGCTGGAAAAATACCGCCCCAGTCAGCAGAGCGGAAGGGGTGATGTCGCGAAAGGGAGCTAGGGACCAACGTCGGGGCAGCAATGTGCTGCGGCGCAAAAACAGCCCGGAGCGAAACCCATAAGCGCTGTGAGACGGCTCCCAACGGGATTGTTGCCACAACAAAAACAGGTATAAGGCCAGGGCAACCGAGCCAAATATTAGATAGAGAGAAGGGCTCTTTTCTGTAATAAGAGCCTGTAACAGCGGCAGAAAAAACACCGGCAGCGCCTGCACAAAGGTTTTGCTGAAGTACAGGGGATGGAAATGCCGCGATTTTTTGTGTGGGTGGTTTTGTTTCATAAAAGGCTCTTCCTTTCCGGGTAAAGAACCAAAGGCGCCAAATTTTCCACGAGAATCTGAAAATCGGTGGAAAACAGCAGGGCGTCCCTTCCTAGGTTTCCCAAAACCCATTGGTTATGAAAATGAAAAATCTGCCAATGCGTCTAGGCGCAAAATATAGATTTCACGATATCGGGTTTCCAGCCAGCCCAACCGGGCAAATTTGCGCAGCACCCGGTTTACGGTTACCCGAGAAGCGCCCACACGGGCGCCCAGTTCTTCATCGGTGCAAAAGATGCGGGGAGGACGGTCCTGTACGGCTTCGGCTAAAAATCGAGCAATGCGTTTATCTGCCTGCAAAAACGCCATGCTGTCCACCTGGGCGGTGAGCAGCCGCACCCGTTCCGACAATGCTTGCATAAGGGAAAAGGCAAATTCCGGGTGTTTTTGAATATGGGCCGAAAGAATTTCCCGGGAAACCGCCACAATCTCCGATTTTTCCAGCACTTTAGCGGAAGAAACCCGGGGTTGCCCGTCAAAAAACGCCGCTTCTCCAAAAACGCTTCCGTCGGACTGGACCCGTAAGGTCTTTTCTGCGCCGTTTTCCGAGGTCATGTAGATTTTTACACTGCCTTTTTTGAGGTAATACAGCCGTTCGGCAATATCTCCCTGCCAATATACCGTGGAGCCCCGTTGATACACCAGGGTGGGGGCCAGGGTCTCGAGAATTTTCCAGCTGTCGTTGTGCATAAGGGCCTCCTTTGGCGGTTTGGGTTTCAAGTATGGTAGGGGCGTACCTATGTATGTTCCCAGCGGCTTTTGAGTTCTCTCTATTTTGAAAGAACGTTCCTTATCAGCCCTCGCGCTGCTTCGCAGCTCTTGGGGCGGTGCGAAAATTATTGGATTTTTTAGGCTTCGCCTATTTTGGGGGCTCCTCGCCCCCTTTCCCCTCGCCAAAGGGACTAAGTCCCTTTGGAATCCGTATGTTCACGGGGGAGCAACTGCAAACTTTACACTGCTTCCACGCGAAACCGCAATTTTTTATAATTGTATCATGTTTTACATTCTTTTTGCAAGAGCTGTTGTATACTAAAAACAATAGAACTGACCAAGGAGGATTTCCACATGGGAATGACAATGACACAGAAAATTCTGGCTGCCCATGCCGGCCTGGATAAGGTAGAAGCCGGCCAGCTCATTGAGGCAAAGCTGGATATGGTGCTGGGCAACGATATCACCAGCCCCGTTGCCATCAACGAATTTGAAAAGTGCGGAGCCAGCTCCGTTTTTGACAAGGACCGCATTGCCCTGGTACTGGATCACTTTGTACCCAACAAGGACATCAAGGCTGCCGAGCAGTGCCGCCAGACCCGGAACTTTGCGGGCAAATACGATATCACTAACTTTTTTGATGTGGGACAGATGGGCATTGAACACGCCCTTTTGCCGGAACAGGGCATTGTAGGCCCTGGCGATTGTGTCATCGGCGCAGACTCCCATACCTGTACCTATGGCGCGCTGGGCGCATTTTCCACCGGCGTAGGCTCTACCGATATGGCCGCCGGTATGATTACCGGAAAAGCCTGGTTCAAGGTGCCTTCTGCCATTAAAGTGGTGCTGAAAAACAAGCCCACCGGCTTTGTGGCAGGCAAAGACGTAATTTTGCATCTCATCGGTGAAATCGGCGTGGACGGCGCGCTGTATCAGTCTTTGGAATTCACCGGCGACGGTGTGGCTGCCCTTTCCATGGACGACCGCCTGTGCATTGCCAATATGGCCATTGAGGCCGGCGCGAAAAACGGAATTTTCCCCGTGGACGATGTGACCCGCGCCTACTGTGAGGGCCGTTTCCGCCGCACCCCGGTGGAATATCAGGCCGACGAGGACGCCGAGTACACCCGTGTGGTAGAAATCGACCTGGGAACCTTGCGTCCCACCGTATCTTTCCCCCATCTGCCGGAAAACACCCGCACCATTGACGAGATTGGGGAAACCGAGGTCAAAATCGACCAAAGCGTCATCGGCTCCTGCACCAACGGCCGTATGGAAGACCTGCGGGCTGCCGCTGCTATCCTGAAGGGCCGGAAGGTTGCCAAAAATGTCCGCTGCATCGTGATCCCCGGTACCCAGCAGATCTATCTGGACGCTATGCACGAGGGATTGCTGGAGATCTTTATCAAGGCCGGAGCGGTGGTGAGCACTCCCACCTGTGGCCCCTGCCTGGGCGGTTATATGGGAATTTTGGGCAAGGGAGAGAAGGCCATCTCCACCACCAACCGGAACTTTGTGGGCCGTATGGGCCATGTGGAGTCAGAAGTGTATCTGGCAAGCCCGGCAGTGGCTGCCGCCAGCGCTGTGACCGGTTATATCACCGACCCCGCCAAACTGTAATTTGAGAGGAGCTTTGCCATGAATGCACACGGAATGGTTCATAAATACGGCGACAACGTGGATACCGATGTGATTATCCCCGCCCGCTATCTGAATACATCTTCCCACAAGGAGCTTGCCGCTCACTGCATGGAGGATATCGATAAAGACTTTGTTTCCCGGGTCAAAGAGGGGGATATTATTGTAGCTGAGAAAAACTTTGGCTGCGGTTCTTCCCGGGAGCACGCCCCCATTGCCATCAAGGCCAGCGGCGTTTCCTGCGTCATCGCTTCCACTTTTGCCCGCATCTTCTACCGCAACGCCATCAATATCGGTCTGCCGATTCTGGAGTGTGACGCTGCGGCACAGGAAATCCAGTCTGGCGACGATGTGGAGGTCAATTTTGACACCGGCGTGATTACCGACCACACCACCGGCAAGACCTATCAAGCCCAGCCCTTCCCGCCGTTTATTCAAAATATTATCAAGGCGGGCGGTCTGCTGAACAGCATTGAAAAATAAGAGAAAATAAAACCCGGCTGCTGTCTGAAAAATCAGGCGGCAGCCGGGTTTTTATGCCATAGGGGGAATCCTGCTATCGTACCCGCCGGAGCACCGTATCCCCAAAAATCATTCCTTACTTTACTTATAATAGGGCCAATAAAACTCATTGGCTGAACCATAATGTGACCAGATCATTTTCCAATAAGTGATACGCCAGTTTTGGTCCTCGTCTTTTTCAAACTGGATGACGCAGCCGCCTTTGTTTTTGTGTACATAATAGACTTCGGCGGAGGAATCGGAATACTGTATCACCTTATGATAATCAGCCAAATCCATCATTTGGGTCTGGGTTTCCAATCCCCGAAACTCCTCTCCGTGTTTTGCGGTTAAAATTTCCGCTTTCATATATGGGAAAAAGACAACCATCAAAAGTATCAATACGCCAACTAAACCAATCAAGAATTTTTTAGAAAACTTCATTTCAACCCTTCCCTAATGCAATCAAAAAACAAAAATATTTTCATACTCTTCTATTTAATTCTCTTCCATCGCTTTTCGATATGGAATTACTTTACTATCATAACATTTCATTCCTTGTTTTCCAATCTTTTTTATCCAGCGTTTTTGATTACAAGTCCCATCTAAAAAAATATTGTGAACCTATACAAAGATGAGTGGATAAATACCGTCAATATTCCAACTTGCTTTTGAGAAGAAGGTTTGTATAATAGGAACTGTAATCGATTACATGGAGGTGCCGCAATGCCAACCATCAAAGAAGTTGCCAAAGCTGCCCAGGTGTCGGTTGCAACCGTCTCCCGCGTACTCAATCAGGATAAAAATGTCTCCCCTCAGACCCGGCAAAAGGTGCTGGAGGTGGTGCGGCAGGTGGGATATACCCCCAATATGCTGGGCCGGAACCTGCGCAGGAAAAACACCGAGCGCATTCTGGTGCTGATCCCCTCCCTTTCCAACCAGTTTCTTTCTGGCGTCATACGGGGCGTGGAGAGCGCAGCCAAGCAAAAAGAGCTACAGGTGATGATCTCCGCCGCTCACAATGACCGGGAGGCAGAGCAGGGTTATCTGGAAATGCTCTATAACCGCAGCGTGGACGGCATTATTCTGGTAGGCAGCACATTGGACCAGGAAGAGCTTTCTCAGCTGGCAGGGCAGTATCCGCTGGTCATGTGCAGCGAATGGGTAGAAGGCGCCAACGTGTCCGCAGTGGGCATCGATAATGAACAGGCCGCTTTTGACGCAGTCAACGCTTTGCTTGCCAGCGGGCGGAAAAAGATCGCCATGGTGTCCAACGAAGAGGTTTACTCCGCAAGGCTGCGTACCCAGGGATACCGCAGAGCGCTGGAACAGGCGGGGCTCCCCCATAAACGCGAATATGAGGTGGAGCACTATGAATACACCTACCGGGCTGGAATGCGCGCCTGCCGGATGCTTATGGCTCTGCCGGAGCCGCCGGACGCTATTTTCGCTGTTTCCGACGAATTAGCAGCTGGTGTATGTAAGGCCCTGATAGAACAGGGAATCATACCGGGACGGGAAGTGGATGTATTCGGCTTTGATAATACCACGATGAGCAAGGTGGTAACGCCGTCTATCAGTACGGTGTCTCAGCCCAGAAAGAGGATCGGGGGAACGGCACTGGAACTGCTCTGGGAACGTATGGAACACCCGGAAGAAAAGCCCCGGCTGGTTTTGCTCCCCCACGAGCTGGTGCTTCGGGATTCCTCCCAACACAGGTAAACAGGGGCGCTATCAAAGCGTCCTGCCTATATTATTTCTTTTACTTAAAGAAAAGGAGAAGTTACAATGGACAAGGTAAGAATCGGTATTATTGGATGCGGCGGAATCGCCAACAACAAGCATATGCCTGCTCTGAGCAAGCTGCCGGATGTGGAAATGGTGGCTTTCTGCGACATCGTTGTAGAGCGTGCTGAAAAGGCTGCTAAGAAGTTCGGCATTGAGGGCGCTAAAGTCTATGAGGACTACAAAGAGCTGCTGAAAGACGAAACCATCGACGTGGTACACGTGCTGACCCCCAACCGTGAGCACAGCTTTATCACCGTGGACGCCCTGGAAGCTGGCAAGCACGTGATGTGCGAGAAGCCCATGGCTATCAACACCGCCGAGGCTCAGAAGATGATCGACGCCGCCAACCGTACCGGCAAGAAGCTGACCATCGGCTATCAGAACCGCTATCGTCCCGATTCCTGGTATCTGAAGCGCGCTTGCGATAACGGCGAGCTGGGCGAGATCTACTACGGCAAGGCACACGCTATCCGCAGAAGAGCCGTTCCTACCTGGGGCGTGTTCCTCAATGAAGAAGAGCAGGGCGGCGGTCCCCTCATCGATATCGGAACCCATGCACTGGACCTGACCCTGTGGACCATGAATAACTACGAGCCCAAGATGGTAGTTGGCTCTGTGTATAAGAAGCTGGGCGACCAGACCGAAACCGGTAACGCTTGGGGCGATTGGGACCCCAAGGAGTTCACGGTGGAGGATTCTGCTTTTGGTTACATCGTGATGAAGAACGGCGCTACCATCAATCTGGAAGCTTCCTGGGCACTGAACACCCTGGATGTGGACGAAGCCAAAACCTCCCTGTGCGGCGTAAAGGCCGGTGCAGACATGAAGGACGGCCTGCGCATCAACAAGGTGAAGTATGGCAAGCAGGTGGTAGAGAAGGTAGACCTTAATGCTGGCGGCGTGGCCTTCTTTGACGGCGGTGCAGCGAACCCCGAGGATATCGAGGCCCGGCTGTGGATCGACGCAGTGAAGAACGACACCGAAGTGGTGGTAAAGCCGGAGCAGGCTATCGTAGTCACCAAGATTTTGGAGGCTATTTATAAGTCCGCTGCCGAGGGCAAGCCGGTATACTTTGATTGATCTGCTGGTTTCAGGAGGAACACGGTATGAAAAAAGCCATTCAGATGTGGAGCTTCCGCGACCGGGTCAAGGACGGGGAAAGCCTGCTGGAAGCCCTGAAGATTGCCGCCGAAATCGGCTATGAGGGCATAGAATTTGCCGGCACCTTTGGCGTGCCTGCTAAAGAAATGAAAGAGACCCTTAAAAATCTGGGTCTGGTCTCTGTCAGCTGCCATGAGGATGTGAACCGCATGGAAAAGGATATTGACGAGATCATCGCCTACCATCATGAGCTGGGCACCCCCTTTATCGGCTGTTCTTACTCCCCTACCAGCACCAAAGAGGAGCTGGAGCGCCTGGAGCGGGTGCTGAAAACCGCTGAGGAAAAGGCAGCCCCCTATGGCATCAAGGTGGTGTATCACAACCACGCCCATGAGTTCCAGCCTTTGGACGGTGTGCGCCCCATTGACGAGATCGCCAAGTGGTGCATGCTGGAGCCGGATACCTACTGGGTGTTCCATGCCGGGGATGACCCCTGTGCATTCCTCCGCCGTTACCGCGATCAGGTGGGACTGATTCACCTGAAGGATGGTGTGGACGGAAAAGGTACTTCCATCGGAGACGGCGCTAACGACCTGAAATCCATTGTGGAGACTGCCCGCGAGATGGGAATCGAGTGGGTTATCGCGGAGATCGAGAACGAAGCTCCCGACGCAGAATCTGTCCGGGACGCCAAAAACAGCTTTGCCTATATGACCGACAAGCTGGGAATGTAATACTTTTAGTATATTATTTCATATTGCTACAAATTGTAAAGGAGCGATTCATATGAAACTGGGAGTGCTTACCAACCTGGTGGCAAATCTGCCTCTGGATGAGGCTTTGAAATATTTCAGCAGCCTGGGTATCCAGATGGTAGAGATCGGAGCCGGCGGTTATCCGGGCAATGCTCATGCCAACCCCGCTATTTTGCTGAACGATGACGCAAAACTCCAGGAGTTCAAGGATACCATTGCCAAGTACAACATGGAGATCAGCGCCCTTTCTTGCCACGGCAACCCGGTACACCCCAACAAGGAGATTGCCGCTGCTTTTGATAAGGACATCCGCGACACCATCCTGTTGGCAGAAAAGCTGGGTATCCATCAGATCAATACCTTCTCCGGATGCCCCGGCGACTGCGAGGATTCTAAATATCCCAACTGGGTTACCTGCCCCTGGCCGGACGACTTCTCCACAGTGCTGGAATGGCAGTGGAACGAGGTGCTGATCCCTTACTGGAAGAACATGGTGGAGTTTGCAAAAGCCCATGGTGTCAATAAGATCGCCTTGGAGCTGCACCCCGGCTTCTGCGTCTACAACACCCATTCCCTGTTGAAGCTGCGTCATGCCGTAGGCCCGGAGATCGGCGCTAACTTTGACCCCAGCCATCTGATCTGGCAGGGGATGGACCCGGTGGCCTGCATCCGCGAGCTGGGCAAGGAGAATGCTATTTTCCACTTCCACGCCAAGGATACCCGTGTGGATAAGTACAACACCGCAATTAACGGTGTGCTGGATACCCAGCATTACGGCGACGAGATCCATCGCTCCTGGATTTTCCGCAGCTGCGGCTATGGCAACGACACCCTGTACTGGAAGGATATGATTAGCGCCCTGCGGATGGTCGGTTATGACTATGCCATCAGCATCGAGCATGAGGACAGCCTCATGAGCCAGAACGAAGGCCTGAGCAAGGCTGTGGAGTTCCTAAAGGGCGTTCTTACCTTTGAGGACAAGATGAGCGGTATGTGGTGGGCATAAACGTCCCCCTCTTCTAATAGAAAGTGAGAAAGGACCGGGGGCTTGCGTCTTTGCAGCGATGTCAAAGCGCAGGCCCCGGCTCTTGTAAGAAAGGAACGGATATAGTATGAGCAACGAGAAATTTGGCGTAGCCATTATTGGATATGGCGGGATGGGCTCCTGGCATGCAAAGCAGCTGAAAACGATGGAGGAGCTGACCCTGTGCGGCGTATATGATATTTTACCGGAGCGCAATCAGGCAGCGGAGCGGGCTGGCATCCACGCCTATGCTTCCCGGGAAGAGCTGCTCAGTGACCCGGCGGTACGTTTGGTTACGGTGGCTATCCCCAATGATCTGCACCACGACGTGTGCATTGACTGCATGAAGCACGGCAAAAATGTCATCAGCGAAAAACCGGTGTGCCTCAACCACGAAGAATTGCAGGATATGATCGACGCCTCCAAGGAATATGGCGTGATCTTCACCGTGCATCAGAACCGCCGTTGGGACGAGGATTTCCTCACCATGAAGAAGCTCTATGACGAGGGCACTCTGGGCCGGGTATTCAACATTGAATCCCGTGTACATGGTTCCCGCGGTATCCCCGGTGACTGGCGCAACCAGAAGGAGCACGGCGGCGGCATGGTGCTGGACTGGGGCGTCCATCTGTTGGATCAGATCATGATGATGGTGAAAAAGCCTCTGCTTTCTGTGTACGCCCAGCTCTCCAACGTGACCAATGAAGAGGTGGACGACGGCTTTAAGGCCATCCTCACCTTTGAAGACGATTTGAGTGTACAGGTAGAAGTGGGTACCAGCAACTTTATCAACCTGCCTCGGTGGTATATGCAGGGTGAAAACGGTACAGCGGTAATCTACGACTGGGATTGCAGCGGTAAAATCGTCATGGTATCCGATTGGGAGAACCGGGACGCAGTGCCGGTGGTGACGGCTGCCGGCCTCACCAAGACCATGGCCCCCCGCACCGATGAGACGATCGATACCTTCCCTCTGCCGGAGGTCCACTCCGATGTGCGGGACTTCTACCGCAATCTTGTGAAGGCTTGCGACGGCAAGGAAGAGCAGTTGGTACGCCACGACGAAGTCATGCGGGTTATGAAGCTGATGGAAGCCATTTTCCGTTCTGCACAGAGCGGTCAGGCAGTGAAAGATATCTTCTAATGATTTTCTTTTATGGATAAGAGGGAAAGCTTTTTGTCTATCTTCTCCAAAAAGCAATGAGAAAGTTCAGCGAGAAAATAAAAACTTCTTATAAAAAGTTCAAAAATGTGTGATATAATATAGATTAGCTACTTAATTATTTGTATTTTGGAGGAATTCTACATGAAAGCCAAGTCCCTGCATTTTTCCAAACATGGAACCGTTCAGCCTATCGCTTCCGAAATCGGCCGCGTTTACCAGTGCGTATGTGACCAGATTCCCCCTGCTTATCCTTGCGAGGGTGAGAAGGTAGTATTTATCGGTGTGGAAATGGGTGGCAAGCTGCCCGGTCCTGTGGAGCATTTTTGCCGTGACCTGAACCCCACCAGAGCCAAGAATGTGGCATTTTATCTTGTCAGCGGCAGTGCTGATGGCCTGAACTCCATTAAGAGCGAGCTGGAGAATCATGGTGTTCATGTGGTGGAGGACATTCTTACTCTGAACCTGAAGAGTTCCCTGTTCAAGAAGGCCAACCCCACTGATGCAGACGTCAAGAAAGCTCTGGATTGGGCCGAGAAGGTTGTTAATAATCTGAAATAATGATTTTCTGAAAATCAAAAATGCCCCCGGCTGTATGAACCGAACCAGTAAAAACGGACAATAGACAAAACGCCCCCTGTGTAGGAAAATAAACCTATACAGGGGGTGTTCGTATGTCACGAAGAAAATACACACATATTCAGGAGTTGGAAGAAGAAATC
>CALWVH010000078.1 GCA_944384915.1 uncultured Clostridia bacterium
TGCCGGGTATCCAATCCTTTGCCGCGATTGGTATCATTTCTGAGATTGGAGTGGATATGTCCGTGTTCCCCACCTCGAAGCATCTTTGCTCCTGGGCTGGGCTTACGCCGCAGAACAACGAGAGTGCAGGGAAGAAGAAAACCACCAGAATCAGCCGGGCTGGAGCTTATATCAAGCCTTTGCTTGTTCAGTGCGCTCTTTCCGCCATAAAAGCTAAGAAGTTCCCGGAAGTCCGTAATCGCTACCTGGCTCTCAAAAAGCGCCGAGGTCACAAAAAAGCCATTATCGCCATCGCCAGGATGCTCCTTACAGCTATCTACAATATGCTCAAGAAGAATGAGTCGTACAATCCGGAACTCTACCGCAAGGGGGAACCTCCTCCAGCGCATCGTGAAGTTTCTGTAGAAGAAGCTATCTTCATCCTCCAGCGTCAAGGTTATCTGGTCACTGCTCCTCCCACAACTTAGACCTTAAGCATAACTTCCTTTTGGGCCCGCTTTTAGGGGGCCTGGTTTTGTCTACCCTTTTTCGGAATGGTGCTTTGATTACGATGTTTCAACCTTCAGGTCCTTCCTAATTGCCTCTTCCATTTTTGCGGAGAGAGACTCAATCTCCTGCTTGCGCAGTTTCATGCTGGCGGTATTAACAATAAGTCGGGCGGAAATGTCCGCTACCGTCTCCTTTACTTCCAGCCCATTTTCCCGCAAAGTGGAACCTGTCTCCACAATATCCACGATAGCATCAGAAAGCCCCAACAGGGGTGCAAGCTCCACGGAGCCTTCAATTTTGATAACCCGAACATCCATGGCCTTGCTTTCAAAAAAGGCACGGGTTACATTGGGGTATTTGGAGGCCACCGTCTTTTCGGAAAAGCCCTCGTAAAAATCTTTGCCCTTAGGTCCGGCCAACGCAAACCGACATTTGCCGAAGCCCAGGTCCAGCACCTCATAGAAGCGGCTGCCGTTTTCCATGATGGTATCCTTTCCCACCACGCCCAGATCGCAAACGCCGTGCTCTACATAAGTAATTACATCGGCGGCCTTAGCCAACACCACTTCGATACTGCCGTCACCGATAGGTAAAATCAACTGGCGGCCTTTATTGTGAACGGCGGTGCAGTCCATTCCCAACTTCTCGAACAGCGCCACGGTGTCCTTTTCCAAACGACCTTTAGTCAATGCAATGCGAAGCGGTTTCACTGGCCCTCGCCCCCTTTCACGATTTCCTTTTGTTCTACCACATCTACTCGGGCAATGCCTTTTTTGCTTGCCAGCGCTTGCGCTTCTTCCAGTGTATCGCACAAGGCGTTTTCACAAATCAGCCCTTCCTCTTTTGTGAGCCGCTGGGCATACTGAATACCGGCCAGCTCCATGCCTTCCTCGGCAAAAATCAGCACATCGGGCTTTTTTACCTTCGCGCCCTGTCCTCGTTTAAGCATCGCCTGCGCCACGGCATCCACGATGACGGAAAAACCTACAGCAGGCATAGGGGAATCAAATCGTGCCAGCAGGTTGTCGTATCGACCTCCCAGCAACACCGCGTCACCCCACTCCTCTACATAGGCACTAAATACCACACCGGTATAGTAGTCGTTGCGTTGTACCAGTCCTAGATCTACCATCATGCGGCTTCCAAGCCCCAAAGCGGATAAGAACTCATACAACTCCTGCAAATAGCGGAGAGTTTCCACTGCTTCAGGACTGCTGCACAGGGAGAACGCTTCCTCAAACACCTCTTTGCCACCAAACAGCCGGGGAAGTTTGGCCATGGCCCGCACCGCTGGGCTATCCGGCAATTTTTCAAGTATCGTATTCAAAGCCGCATAGTTCTTGGATTCAATAGTACTGCGGATTTCTTCACGCTCTTCCTCGCTGATAGGCAATTCAGAAGCCAACGCCCGGAAAAATCCCGCGTGACCGATCTCCATACGGAATCCGGGCAGACAACTTTCCATAGCCTGCACCGCAATGGCAATCGCTTCCACATCGGCACGCTTACCACCGACACCCAGTAACTCCACGCCGGACTCCACTGTTTCGTTATTGCGGCCAGTAAGGCCAGGATTACTGCGGTAGATAGGCTGGTTATAATAAAAGCGCATGGGACGCTCCATATTCTGTAACCGAGTGGCAGCCAGCCGGGCAATAGGAGTAGTAGTATCCGGTCGGAGAACCATAAGCCGACCCTTTTGATCGCTCATCTTATACATAATTTCCTGGGGAATACCTGAGCGGGCAGGCTCAAACACATCATAGAATTCGATGCCGGGAGTGATGGCCTCCTGATAACCGTGAGAGACAAATACCTGCTCCAAGCGACTTTCTGCCAGCCGACGGGCGGCACATTCCTCAAAAAGAAGATCCCGTGTGCCTTCGGGGGTAATTTTATTATAGAGTTTCATAGTGACATCCTTCCTCAACGCAAGGTACAATAAAGCAACATCCGAATTTAGTTCAGCTTGACACTTTAGCGTGCTACTATGATATCACGACGATATGTTTCTGTCAATCCCCATTTTATTAAAACAGGCTCATTTGACTGCTATCAGGTAAGCCAGTCAGAGCACCCGCTCCACGTAGAGTTTCGATGACCGATTTACTCACCTTGGAACGAGCCTGTAAATCATCAATAGAGATATAGGGGCCTCCACTATTTTTAGCTTCTTCCAAACTAATAGCAGCCGCTTCACCTACACCTGACAGAGAGGAAAAAGGCAGACGAATTTTTCCGTCTTCTACTAAATATTTTTTCGCTGCGGACTTGTACAAATCTACTGACAGCACCTCAATACCTCTAGCCAGCATCTCGTTGACAATTTGATACGTACCATAGGCGGCTTCTTCTTTTGCGGAAGCTTCTTTGCCCTTCATGTTGATTTCATTCATGCGCTGGCGTACAGCGGCACGGCCTTTGGTGACCACTGCCCCCTCAAAATCTTCACCGCGCACGGAGAAATAAGCGGCGTAATATTCTACCGGTTTATGTACTTTGTACCAGCCTAGCCGCAGTGCCGCAATCATATAGGCGGCAGCGTGAGCCTTGGGGAACATATACTTAATTTTCAGACAGGATTCAATATACCAGTCCGGCACATTGTGTTCCTTCATAGCCTGCTTATGTTCATCGGTGAGGAGCTTAGGTGCTTTACCTTTACGCACGATCTCCATGATCTTAAAGGCCATTTTGGGTTCCAAGCCCTTGAGCATCAGGTAGGTCATGATGCTGTCACGAGTACCGATTACCTCGGAAATGGTACAGGTTCCGTTCTTAATAAGGTCCTGTGCATTGCCCAGCCACACGTCCGTACCATGGGACAGGCCAGAAACCTGTAACAAGTCGGAGAAGGTTCGCGGCTTGGAATCTACCAACATCTGGCGCACAAAGGGCGTGCCCAGCTCCGGCAGCGAAAACGTGCCGGTAACAGAATCAATGTCCTCTGGCGTAACGCCCAGGGCTTCGGTAGAGTGGAACAGGGACATAACCTCCGGATCACTCATGGAAACATTCATTACAGGGATACCCGTGTACTCCTCCAGATAGTGATAAATGGTAGGAACATCGTGTCCCAACTCGTCCAGCTTACAAATGGTATCGTGGATAGAGTGGAAGTCGAAGTGCGTAGTAATATTATCGGATTTCTGGTCGTTGGCCGGATGCTGCACCGGGCAGAACTCGTATACATCATGGCCTTTCGGCACAACCACCATTCCGCCGGGATGCTGGCCGGTGGTGCGCTTGATGCCTGTACAGCCGATAGCCAGACGCTGTTCTTCCGCACGGCGCAGAGGGATACCCCGCTCTTCGGCGTACTTCTTCACAAAGCCCAAAGCTGTCTTATCCGCCACGGTGGCGATGGTACCGGCCTTAAACACATTGTCCTTGCCGAACAAGGTTTCCGTATATCGGTGGGCGCTGGACTGGTATTCGCCGGAGAAGTTCAGATCGATATCAGGGGTCTTGTCGCCGTCAAAGCCCAGGAAGGTCTCGAAAGGAATGGTATGGCCGTCGCGGTTGTAGTCGGTACCGCATTTAGGACATTTTTTCGTCGGTAAATCAAAGCCGGAACCATAGCTGCCATCAGTAATGAATTCGCTGTTTTTGCAGTTAGGACAAATGTAGTGGGGTTCCAACGGGTTTACCTCGGAAATACCGGACATACTGGCCACAAAGGAGGAACCAACAGAACCACGGGAACCCACCAGATAGCCGTGAGCTTCGGAATCTGCCACTAGCTTCTGAGCAGTCATGTACAGCACAGAGAAACCGTGCTTATTGATAGAGTCCAGTTCCCGTTTCAAGCGTTTTTCCACAATCTCCGGCAAGGGATCGCCGTATTTTTCCTTGGCTCGCTTCCAACAAATAGAATTCAGCTGTTCCTCTGCGCCGTCAATGAAGGGCGGGAACACACCCTCGGGGATAGGCCGCACAATATCGATGCTGTCGGCAATTTTGTTGGGATTGGTTACCACTACTTCATAGGCCTTTTCTTTGCCCAGATAGTCAAATTCCTCCAGCATTTCAGCGGTGGTACGCAGATACAAAGGCGCTTGCTCCGCGGCATCGGTAAAGCCCTGACCTGCCATAAGGATTTCCCGGTATCGGGCGTCCTTGGGGTCCATAAAGTGGACGTCACCCGTAGCGACAACGGGCTTATTTAGCTTCTCACCTAACCGGACAATCGTACGATTAAATTCTTTCAAGTCCTCTTCGCTGTTAGCGGTACCATTCCGCAACATAAAGGCGTTATTGCCCAAAGGCTGGATTTCCAAATAATCATAGAAGGAGGCAATCTCGCACAGCTTTTCCCAAGGCTCATGTCGCAGAATCGCCCGGAACAATTCGCCCGCCTCACAGGCGCTGCCCAAAATCAAGCCCTCCCGGTGCTCTACCAGCACGCTCTTGGGAATACGGGGACGCTTATAGAAGTAATCCAGATGGGCATAGGAAATCAGCTTATACAGATTCCGCAGACCCTGTTTATTTTTCACCAAGATGATCTGGTGATAAGTAGGCAGCTTTTTGGGGTCACCGCCTGCCAGAGAAGTATTGATGTCCGTCACGTTTTTAGCGCCGGTGTCCTCTTTCAGCCGGATCAAAAGCTGCTGGAAAATCTGGGCCAGCACGGTTGCATCATCGCAGGCGCGGTGATGATTAAAGGGTGGCAGCTTTAGATAATTGGCCACGGTGTCCAGCTTGCAGTTTTTAATATCCTTCAGCATAGAGCGGCACATAGGTACCGTGTCGATATAGGCAAAGGGAAACTCCATACCGCAGCGATTAGCGGCTGCCCGCATAAAGGAGGTATCAAACTCCGCGTTATGAGCTACCAACACCGGATTATTGTCCCCACAGAACGCATAAAAGGCTTCCAGTGCCTCTTTTTCACTGGGAGCGTCCTTGACCATCTCATCATTGATGCCGGTGAGTTCCGTAATTTTAGCCGGGATAGACCGCTCGGGATTCACGAAAGTATCAAAGCTCTCCAGAATTTCGCCGTTCTTCATTCGAACTGCGCCGATTTCTGTCATACGGTCTTTTCCGGCGCTGAGGCCTGTAGTCTCAATATCGAAAACAATATATTCCCCTTCCAAAGCCATGTCGGTATTACCCGAAACAGCAGGAACCATGTCGTTAACAAAGTAAGACTCCACGCCATAGATGACCTTCATCTCTCCCCCATCCTTGCGGATAGCTTCCACTGCATTCATGGCATCGGGGAACGCCTGAGCTACGCCATGGTCGGTAATGGCAATAGCCTTATGGCCCCATTTGAACGCCCGCTTGATAAGATCCCCGGCAGGGGTCATGCCGTCCATGCTGGACATATTGGTATGCAGGTGCAGCTCCACCCGCTTTTCTTCTGCGTCGTCCACCACCTTCATCTGCTCCACAGTGGCCAGACACCGGGGGCGCATGACGTCCTCATGGTCGTACTTATCGTACTCCACCTGCCCTCTTGCCAGCACAGACATTCCTTTTTTCAGGGTATCCAGCATCTTGCACTGCTTGGCATCCTGAATGATCTTCAAGGTGATGGAACTGGTATAGTCAGTGATACTGATGGAATAGATCTTCCGGCTCTTATCCCGGGTCTCCTTGCTTTCTATAGCAAAAATTTCGCCCCAAATGCAGGTACTACCAATATCCGGCGTAACCTTTTCAATGGCAATAGGTTGAGCCTTACCCATGCGTCCCATGATGTCCTGCGCAGTTTCCGGCAAAATAGAAGGATACAAGGTTTCTCCTGTACGCACACTGATACTCTTAGGCTTTTTCGGCTTTTGTGATTTGGAAGGCCGCTCGTTCATCATCGCTTCATATTGACGGATATCCTCCTCCGTAGCCTCCCTGCGGCGGGTTTCTTCCTCTTTTTTGATGGCTTCAATATGTACCGCGTCTTCCGGTTCAAGCGAGAGCCTGCCTTCAAATTTTACATCCAGAGAAAGTCCAAACTCCTCCCGAATCAAGCCGGAAAGGGCTTTATCCAGCTTGCGGGCCAACAGCAACTCGTGACCTCCGTGGGAAAGGGACACCAGAAAAGTATGCTCCTGCACCCGGGCAGTTGCTCCCTGAAAACTGCCGTTGATACTGGCATCACGTCGCTTTAGTTCTGCCGCAAGGCTGGGAAAATATTCCGCCGAAAAGCTCTCCTCCGGAAATCGGGGATGAATGACTGCGCGCCCCACCTGCAAAGGGGAATTTTCCATCAGCTTTTCAATATGGAACAGCACCTCCCGTTCCACAGGCTGAGGAAATGCCACCGTAATCTCCAAAAAACGGCGCTCCTTTTCCACCTGAATGGAGCGCACCTCTCCCTTTCGCACTGCCTCCGGCAAAGAGGCACAGTCGATCTGTCTTTCAAATAATGCTTCAAAGCTCTTCACAGGGCTGACCTTCCTTTTCAAAATCTATCCGAATCATCAGACACGCCGCCTCCGGCTGATACAGAAGCATCAATCCGGGGCGGCGCTCCGTTACAGCTTTTCGATTTCATCCATCAATGCGTCTACCAGCTTTTCCTCCGGCACCTTATAGAGAATCTCTCCTTTTTTAAAGAGAAGTCCTTCTCCCATACCGCCAGCAATACCGATATCCGCTTCCCGTGCTTCCCCGGGGCCATTAACTGCGCAGCCCATTACGGCCACGGTAATATCCTTTTGGCAGCTTTCCAGCCGCTTTTCTACCTCTGCGGCAATGCCGATGAGGTCAATGCGGGTTCTCCCACAGGTGGGACAGGAAACCAACTTGGGGCCATGACGCAGTCCCAAACCGTTGAGAATATCTTTTGCTGCGCGGATCTCCTCCTCAGGATCAGCAGTAAGGGATACCCGAATGGTATCGCCAATACCCCGCTGGAGCAGGCTGCCAATACCAATGGCGGATTTGATCAGTCCCATGCGAGCAGTGCCCGCTTCTGTGACGCCCAGATGCAATGGATAGTGGCATGCTTCAGACGCCAACTCATAGGCTCGAATCATAGTGTCCACACTGGAAGATTTAATGGACAACACAATATCGTCGAAATCAAACTTTTCCAGCAGTGACGCATGGTACAAGGCGCTTTCACATAACGCTTCCGGTGTGGGACTTCCGTATTTGGCTAAGATCTCTTTTTCCAGCGAACCGGAATTTACGCCAATACGAATGGGGATGTTCCGGTGGCGGCATTCGTCTGCCACCGCCTTGACATGGTCATCACTGCCAATATTGCCGGGGTTGATACGGATCTTATCAATACCTGCCGCTGCCGATTCCAGTGCTAGTTTGTAATCAAAGTGAATGTCAGCCACCAATGGAATGGAGACGGCCTCCTTAATGGCAGGGATCAAAGCTACCGCTTCCCGGTTGGGGATGGCGGCCCGGATAATCTGGCAACCGGCCTTTTCTAGCCGGACAGCCTGTGCTACACTCCCCGCAATGTCAGTAGACGGTACATTCAGCATTGACTGGATTGTAACAGGCGCTGTACCGCCAATGGCCACCTTTCCTGCCATAACCTGCTTTGTGAAACGTCTCTCCATTTACATTCCCTCCTGTAATCTGTCAGGCGCTAACCACCCAACCCCTGCCCATTGAACAATCGGGCAATATCATTAAAGGCCACCAGAACCATAATTCCTATGAGCAACACAAATCCAGCAGCGTGGACCCAACCTTCGTATTTGGGATTAATGGGTTTCCTGCGAATACCTTCGATAATCAGAAATACCAAACGTCCACCGTCCAAAGCCGGCAGAGGCAACAGGTTGAAAATACCCAGGTTTACAGTGATGACCACCATCATCAGCAAAATATTATTCAAAGCCGCAAGGAAACTGGTTTCCAATCCTACAGCTGCGGCCTGAGTAATAGCCTGGGCCACACCCACAGGGCCGGCCACTTCATTAAGGCCAAAACGCCCAGTGACCAATCCCACCAGACTAACCCAGACCATCTTTACCATGGACCAGGTATCGGCAAAAGTTTTTCGAATTACACTGCCAAAACTACGCTGAATAGGCTCTACATAGAAATCCATGGATAGTACTTGTTGACCATCCTGTTCTACTGTATTAAACTTAACACCCTCAAATGTGACGCGCTCTCCGTTGCGGTCCACTACAATATCGACGGACTCTGGATTGGCAAGTGCCAAAGCAAAATTAAGGTCACGATCTCCGTTGATAGAGTACCCATCAATAGAAATAAATCTGTCGCCTGTTTCTAGTCCAGCTGCCTCCAAAGCAGAATTCTCCGTAAATTGAGAAATGGTGGTACTGACATAGGTCGGCTCCTGCACCACAATAACAGCCATCAGAAGCAGTCCCAGCACCAGATTCATAATAGCACCGGCTGCCACCACCAAGATACGCTTCCACACGGGCTTATTGCCAAAAGCACGTTCATCGTCGCTTTCCTCGTCCTCTCCCTCCATGGCGCAAAATCCGCCAATAGGAAACAGACGCAGGGCATATTTGGTCTCCCCTCGTTCAAAATGGAAAATAGTGGGACCCATGCCCAGGGCAAATTCGTTCACACGAATACCGGAAAGCTTGGCCGTAACAAAATGCCCCAATTCGTGGAGAAAAATAATCAATCCAAATAGCAATACTGCAATGATACCCAATAGAATATTGATGAGAATCGTGAACACCTCATTTCAAAAAACAACTTATGCAGGCCGTAGCTTTTACCCACATATTCAGCACCGTCTGCGGACAAATTCCCTTGCCGCGGCATCGGCTTCCAGAATGGATTCCAGAGAATCGCAGGCAGCATCTTTTTGACGCTCCATTGCCTCTGTCACCGCATCGCCAATTCCCAGGAAAGAAAGTTTTCCATTAAGGAACTGTTTGACCGCTTCTTCATTCGCGCCGTTTGCCGCCGCTGGAGCCAGCCCGCCACGGCGCAGCGCCTTTTTACAGGCCGCCAAGCAACGGAAGGTTTCTTCGTCCGGCAAAGCAAAATGAAGAGCACCGTATTCTGTCAATGACAGCCTCTTTACCGGAGAGGGAGCCCGCCCCGGCCAGGTGAGGGCATATTGGATGGGAACCCGCATATCCGGCACCCCTAATTGAGCGATCACGGAATAATCGCAGTATTCAATCAGGGAATGCACTACGCTTTCCCGGTGTACCACTACATCGATCTTATCCGCAGGCATATGGAACAACCAGGCAGCCTCGATAATCTCCAGCCCCTTGTTCATCATAGTAGCAGAATCGATGGTTACTTTTGCACCCATGTCCCAGTTGGGGTGACGCAATGCCTGTTCTGGGGTGACTTGTTCCAACTCTTCTCGGCTTTTTCCAAAGAAAGGTCCGCCTGATGCAGTCAGAATCAACCGTTCCAATGCACGTCCTTCGGGATCATTCTCCTTTGGCGGCCTTCCCTGCAAACATTGGAAGATAGCGGAGTGTTCACTATCTACCGGCAGGATCTTCACGTTCTGCTTTTTGGCTGCCTCCATTACCAAGGCACCGCCTGCCACCAACGTTTCCTTATTCGCAAGGGCTACGTCCTTTCCCGCTTGGATAGCTTCTAGTGTTGGACGAAGGCCAATCATCCCCACCACTGAATTCAGTATCATATCCGCACCGGAAAGAGAGGCAGCCTCACACAGTCCTTCCATTCCCGCACCAATACGTACTGGACAATCTGCCACAGAGATTTTCAAGGCTTTAGCCGCTTCTTCATCAAAGCACACGGCAAATTCTGGAGAAAACTCCCGGATTTGTTCTTCCAACCGGGTCATGTTGGAATGTGCTGCCAAGGACACTACCTTCAACTCTTTGGGAAGCCCTCGTACTACATCCAATGCCTGGGTACCGATAGAACCAGTAGAACCCAAAATTGAAATTTTTTTCATCATGTTCACCTGCTTGCTGCAAAAGCCTTTTCCTCATATCCAAATCAGATTTGAGAACTCAGCTCTTTACTTTAACTATATACGAAAGGAGGTGTCGCAAAATGGAACATTTTGCAGCACCCTCTGAAAAACCACTTATGGGCCGAAAAGCGGGCACGTACTTCACAGAATTCCACGGAAATACGGTTTTCCAGCTTTGGCGCATCTGTCAAATTTTATCAGCTTTTACCATTACAGAACAATGATCGGACAAAGGGAAACAAAGAAAAAC
This sequence comes from uncultured Clostridia bacterium, assembly GCA_944384915.1. Classification (GTDB taxonomy): domain Bacteria; phylum Bacillota; class Clostridia; order Oscillospirales; family Acutalibacteraceae; genus Heritagella_A. The sequence continues at coordinate 10,620 of CALWVH010000078.1, forward strand.
ACAAAGGGCGATACAAAAATCACACTATCAAAACGATCCAAAATTCCTCCATGCCCGGGAATTACTTGTCCAAAGTCTTTAATATGACAACTGCGTTTGATAAGTGAAAAACTCAAGTCTCCCAAAATGGAAGTTATCGCTCCGCCAGCCCCAATGATTGCCAGTACCCAATAGTTCAATTCGATGGTCCCCTGATAGTACGTTTGAAAAACAAATCCAAACAACAACATGGCCAGAATATTGACTACAAATCCACCGATTGCTCCCTCTACGGTTTTCTTTGGACTAATGTTAGGGCAGAGCTTATGCTTTCCAAAAAAGCTCCCGACAAAAAAGGCACCGGCATCCGCTACCCAAGCAGCTGCAATAGTGATGATGACGTAAAACATTCCGTGTCCATCATTCTCCAAATTCCGGATGCTCACCAACGTACGCAAGGCCCAGGGGATCAAAAGGGACATACTGTAAATAACTCCAAGCTCTCGGAAGCTGACCTCCTGATGATGAAACAATAAGCCGGTAAAAATTAACAGCGTATAGATATAAAACGCCACTTGGAAATAGAAAAAATCTGGACAAAAGGGAATTGCCAATGCCATCGCCACACTGGGCCATGCCAAAAAATGTCGCTGTTGAATTCCCAATGCAGAGATTAATTCCCAAACGCCAAAGGCGCTGACTAGGGATAATACAATGTTCAGAGCATAAGGAAAGGAGCTGTTAAAAATAACAATGGCCACTACAAACGCAATGAGCGTAGCGCCGGAAATGATTCGCTGCTTCACAGTTTCATCACACCGCTTTCTGCAGATTCGATTTATTTTAAAATATAGGGTTTGTGTTTAACAAGTAAAATAAACCTAGTCAAACACCGCCAAACCTGCGCTGCCTTCGGGAAAATTCATCCAAGGCATCCTCCAGATCCTGGGGCTTAAAATCAGGCCATAAAATATCGCAGATAATATATTCTGCATAAGCGGACTGCCATAACAGGAAGTTAGAAACCCGCTGTTCTCCGCTAGGACGAATAATCAAGTCGGGGTCCGGCTGTCCTGCTGTATACAATTCATCGGAAATTGCCTGGGCCGTGATCTCCTCTGGATCGATCTCTCCCCTGGCCACCTTTTCTCCCAAAATCCGTGCTGCTCGGGCAATTTCATCCCGACCGCCGTAATTCATGGCAATATTCAAAACCATACCGGTTCTGTTTTTGGACACCTCTTCCGTTTCACGGATCAGCTTCTGGAGCTCTTCTGGAAACACCTGGGTATCCCCAATAAAGCGAACTTTGATGTTCTCATTTAGGAAATCCCGCAGTGCCTCTTCCAAATACTGACGAAAAAGCTTCATTAAGGCGGAAACTTCTTCCACTGGGCGTTTCCAATTTTCTGTGGAAAAAGCATATACAGTCAGGTATTCAAGACCAATCGAAGCGCAATACCGTGTGATGGTTTTAAAATTGGCAGCCCCTACTGTATGGCCCGCCGTTCTTGGTAATCCGCGCTTTTTGGCCCAACGGCCATTACCATCCATGATAATGCCAATATGGCGCGGCATTATCCGTTTTACCGGAGTCTCTTTATCTTGTCGTCCAAAAATCACAGCGACCTCTCCTCACAGGGATTTCATACACATACATGGCAAGGCGTGCTGCCGGATAACCGACCGCACACCTGCCCTTTTTATTATTAGATTTCCATAATTTCTTTTTCTTTTTTGGCCTCAACGGCTTCCACTTCTTTGCAGTACTTATCCGTCAGATCCTGAGTTTTCTTTTCCGCCTGCTTCAGGTCATCCTCAGTCAGCTCTCCGTTTTTCTTCATCGTTTTGAGCTTATCAATAGCATCCCGGCGAATGGAGCGAATTGCTACCTTGCAGTCCTCTGCCAGCTTGCTGACCTCTTTGGCCAACTGACGGCGGCGTTCCTCTGTCAACTGGGGGAAAATCAGACGGATAATTTTTCCATCACTCTGAGGATTCATACCCAAATCAGAAGTCTGGATAGCTTTCTCAATAGCACGACACACGGAAGAATCCCAGGGCTGAATTGTAAGCACACGAGCTTCTGCTACAGAAATCGCTGCCAGCTGGTTAATAGCAGTAGGAGCACCGTAATAATCTACCATGATCTTATCCAATACTGCGGGGTTAGCCCGTCCAGCGCGGATAGCAGCATATTCCTCCATAAGAACGGAGATAGACTTATTCATTTTGCTTTCTGCTTTTGCCAGTACCTCTTTCACTGCAAACACCTTCTCTTTCCGGCAGGTTCACTGCCTAAACAAATCTGTTATTATATTCTTTAACAAGAACTCAGTCCGTTACCAGAGTTCCCACATTTCCTTCTGTCACTGCCTTCACGATATTTTCCGGCTCTTCAATGCTAAATACCAGAATAGGCAGATGATTATCCCGACACAAAGAAGCGGCCGTGCTGTCCATAACCTGAAGATTTTGATTCAGCACCTCACTAAAAGTCAAGGTATCATACTTTACTGCATTGGGATTCTTTTTAGGATCGCTGTCATACACACCATCCACCATGGTGGCCTTCATGATGATGTCGGCATCAATCTCTGCTGCGCGCAGGGCTGCTGCTGTGTCAGTAGAGAAGAAGGGATTGCCGGTACCGCATCCAAAAACGACCACACGACCCTTTTCCAGATGACGTACCGCCCGGTTGCGAATATAAGGCTCTGCTACTTCCTGCATACTAATAGCTGTCTGAACCCGGACCGGCACACCCAGCTGCTCCAAGCCATCTGCTACACCCAACGCATTGATAACAGTTGCCAGCATTCCCATATGATCGGCACGAGTCCTATCCATTTCTCCGCTACTACGTCCACGCCAGAAATTGCCGCCGCCTACTACGATACCAATCTCCACTCCCATATCGGTAATTTCCTTAATGGGTTTGCAGATGCGCATTACCGTATCAAAATCGATGCCGTGCTTCTGGCTACCTGCCAAAGATTCACCGCTAAGCTTCAACAGAATTCTCTTATACTTGGGTTTCATGGAAAAACCTCCCGAACTCATTTTCTTCCATTTTACAATACCTGCCGCATAAAGTAAAGCAGAATATGCCTTTTTCCCAAAATGGAAACAATAATTTTGTTTTTGTACATATTTGAGACATCATTTTGAAAATATCTTTCTTTCCATTTTCTTTCCATTATAGAATAGGCCATGTTATAAAAAATAGCCCTACCGATAAAAGTAGGGCTATTTTCACAACACTATATTAGAGCAAATGGTGTAATAAATGCAATCTTTGAGTTACAAATGGCTTTAAATAACCATTTTATTTATTTGCGGTATAATTGTCAAAGTATCCCTGCACATAAATAATGGGGGTTCCTTTATCACCGCTGCCTGAAGTCAAGTCAGCCAAAGAACCGATAAGGTCGGTAAGACGGCGCGGGGTTGTTCCCTGAGAAACCATATTTCCTACCAGATTATCATCCTTGTGCTTGATGTATTCAGAAATTGCGTTCTTTAATTCGTCGCCTTTCAGATCAGCAAAATCGTTATCAGCCAGATACTTGAGCTTAACCTCATTAGGAGTACCCACCAAGCCCTGAGTGAAGGCCGGGGAAACGACCGGATCTGCCAGTTCCCAAATCTTTCCTACGGGGTCTTTGAAAGCACCGTCGCCATAAACCATGACCTCTACATTTTTTCCGGTCTTTTCCAGCAGTTTGGCATGGACATCATCTACAAAAGCCTGGCAATCTCTCGGGAACAGCTTTACGGTATCCTCTGTAGCTTTATTGGAGCCCAGCAGACCATAGTCTGCATTAAATCCGCTTCCATTAATGGAAGTGTTCATGATCTCATCTAAGCCATATACCTTTTCAGCGCCAGCAGCTTTCAGTAAGCGCTTTGTACGGGCACGGGTATGGATATCACAGCACAAAACACTTTTGGTATAGTTCAGGATGGTCTTGCAGTTATTGGCCAAGACGATTTCCACCTCAGCACCACAATCTGTAATGAGATTCTTATAATATTCGATATAATCCACGCCGGTAAAAGTATGCTTCTGATAACCAAACAGCTCCCGGAATTTTGCTTCGGTGAGAACATCGCTCCAAGGGTTGATTCCCTTTTCATCCAACATATCCAGATCAACCAGATGATTACCTACTTCATCAGACGGATAGCTTAGCATCAGGACAATTTTTTTTGCCCCTTTAGCGATTCCCCGCAGGCAGATAGCAAAACGGTTACGGCTAAGAATCGGGAAGATCACACCAATGGTATCATCTCCAAATTTAGCTTTTATGTCAGCAGCAATAGCGTCCACATGGGCATAATTTCCCTGTGCGCGAGCCACCACGGCTTCTGTAACCGCTACAACATCACGATCCTGAATTTCAAAACCAGCACTTTGGGAAGCATCTAAAACGGATTTTACTACGATCTCGCTAAGATTATCGCCTTCCCGAATAATGGGGGCTCGAATACCTCTGGAAACGGTACCTACTAATCTTTCCATAATCGATCACGACTCCTAAACATAGAATGGTCTATTGGCCAAGTTTATTTTTCTGTTTCTCATTATAGCGGAAATAAATCGATTAGTAAAGCGTCAATTTTCTACAGAAAAACGCTTATGTTTCAGGATAACGGTACAGGATATTCATAAACTCTCCCAGTGGGATACTTGGTTCTTAAAGGCAATCAGTTTATGTCATATTGGAACCATCCAGTACATTTTACTAGGATTTGAAACCTAAACAAAAGATTAGTCCAATTTTTTATAATAAACCATTTCTATTGGATGATAATAATCAACTATCCATACAGAATCAATTCTACCACTGTTTTGTTTATAGGATACTCTCAAATATCGATCATTAGACAATTTATAATAATAATAAGCATCCTCCCAACATGCATTGGGTTGTCCAAAGTCGCTGTTAAATTCAGAAAAACTATCGGATTGTTTCAAAAAATCTTTGACGTCGTTAATATCCATTTGATTCTCTGAAGGAAAATACTCTAAAGTTTTTTTATCAATACAACAAAGGTCTCGATTCGCCTTGCGCTTTGCATAAACTTTCAGTTCGTAATCTTCTAAAGGATCTTCATTCCCCAAGTAATATTCATCAACTGTATAAAATTTAAGGCGAGTGATTCCTTTTTGCTTAGGGTCATCACTTTCGTAAACCACCTCCATATTTACGAAAAAGTATTGATCCCTTGAACGGATCAAACAAGTATTTTCTGCCGCTTTTTGACTTTTGCCCTTTTCATAATGTGCTGAACCAATACAAAGCTCATCGTTGCCAATGTCATCTGTAGGGCCACTGTAAACCGATAAAAGATCTTCCACTTTTTCGTCAAGATTAGGAATTTGACTTCTGGCTTCCTTTGAAAACAATTGGAAAATGGCATCCGAATCTTTTTGATCTACTGCTTCAAATAAGTCATGAATGGCTTCATTATAGGCTGCATTCTCTTTTGTATCATCATAGTACACCATTCCGCAAGCACTCAAGAGTAACATATTAAACACTATGAGAACAGAGCTCCATATTTTTTTCATACTATCACCTTTAATCGGATTTTGGCAGAAATATTCTTAAAATGCACCCTTTTGATATACAAAAAAGTCCGGTAACTTTTACAGTTACTGGACTTTTCCTGCAGTGATATTTTAATCACTAACTATGGTTGCGGAGGCTGGATTTGAACCAACGACCTTCGGGTTATGAGCCCGACGAGCTACCGGACTGCTCCACTCCGCGATATAAGTACTCATCCGAGTACTTATATAGTATATCATAGTTTCCAGAGAAAAGCAACCCCTTTTTACAAGTTATTTCTCTACTGGCAAAAAACTTCTTCCCAAGAAATATTCCTCAATCATATCCCAACGCTTTTCACTGTCAAACTTACCCGACAGGAAATACCGCATGGTTTTCTCCGCCAATAAATGCCGACGATGAATTTCCTCTACCTGATGATTTACATAATGGTCACGAGACAAAGTGTGTACTTGCTTAGGATCGGAAAGGAGAAGGGTAATTTCTTGGCCTCTTCCTCCTGTAATCGTATAGGAAGCAATACCCAACAACTCCAACAGAGAAAACAGTTTCATAATGGTGGGTTGTTTTCCGCTACGTCCAGAAGGAATATATGCCTGATACAATCCTTCATCATCCGGCACTGCCTGGGTGAGCAGATGCATAAAATGGCTTTCCAGCGTAATATACCCGGTATTCAGCACCCGATAGCTGCCGGTTTCACCATCAGCGGCTTTACGGAAGGCGATAAATTTACTCTTATCTGTTCCCATGCCGCCAAGTTTCTGGGGCGCATCCGTAACAAACATATCCAATAGAAGATCTGTAAACTCTTCCCTGTCAAAGGAACCGCCAAGTTCTTCTACCAATTTCAAGCGGAATTCCTCTTGGGAAAAAGCCTTCTTTTCCAGCTTATATCCCCGAAATACAGCAGATACTCCCCGTATGATCCGCTTCATCTCTTCCACCGATTCATCAAAAGAACGGTTATACTGAACTGAAATGAAGGACCGAGGCACTAATGGCTGATCTCCGCCACACTGGAAGAGGTCTCCAGCAAAAAACTTTCGCTTAAATTGAGTGTAGTTGATATCCTGGAAGCACCCACGCCAAAGGCCGCCCATATCCAAACGATAAATTTTACCGCTGTTACGCACTACGGTGTCGCTGGCAAAGAAGCGATTCCGGGAGCGGATTACCAATTTCGTTTCATCCGGTTGATACTGAGCGTATGCACCATACTTTTGCAGGAAACGCTTTTCCGCCTGCTCTGGCACATTGACATAGTTGACACTTTCCTGTACATCAGAGGCCAGCATCCTGATTACCGGGAAGCCATATTTCTTCTCTAAATCACTGCTCAGAAGAAGGAGACCGTTTTTCACCTTGTTTTGCAGGCTGTCGTCATCTCCGGGGAACAAATAAGAAAATTCATCAGGAGAAATGGTGATCCGATTCCCCCCTTGTTTTCTCTGCGTTTCGGAAACCTTTCGCAGCAACTCCCGAATTTGGAACTGACGCAATTCTGACAAGCGATATAGTGTAGACATATAACGGATATCCGATGGTGCAAATGCAGTCACTGCCCGCCCCTGGATTTTGGAGTCACGGGCTCCACGGCCGATCTCCTGCACATAATCTGCCAGATTGCCGGTAGGAGCAAAATGACACACTGTGTGGATATCGGAAATATCCACACCCATACCAAAAGCCTTGGTGCTAAGCATAACATCGCAGTCGTTTTTCTGGAAGGCCAGTTGGGAAAGATTGCGCTCCAAAGGTTGCATCCGGCTGTGAAATTTCCGTACACGACGGCGTGTTTCTGCTTCCAGACGAGTATAAGTCTCATCCACCTGGGAAGTATATGGGAAATAAAACAGCGTCTTTTCCCCACGGCTCACAAACTCTCGGGTCTGTTCTGCCGCTGTTTGAATCTTAAACTTATCGATACCGGTAGAAGGGGTTTCCAGCGCTCGAATATCAAAAGTAATGTTATCCCGGCGTACACGTCCCAAATAAAGGATGGGGTGCTCTACCTGTAGGCTTTCAATCGTCTCATTGACAACATCTTCTTCTCCCCCATATACTGCCGTTGCAGTCAGGCACAATACAGGGAACTTTCTCCCGGCACGACGCAGACGCTGGAGATATTCCCCCAGATACCAATAGTCTGCACGGAAATCCTTACCCCAAGAGGTAACGGTATGGGCCTCATCCACCACAAACAGCCCCAAAGGCCGGTTTCCAATAAACTCGGAAAGCTCACAGGAGATCAGCAATTCTGGAGAAAGGTATACAATAGATTTCTCTCCGTTGTGAATCTGACGGATGCGTTCTTCCCGCTCCTCAAAGGTAATATCGGAATGAAGGCATACAGCACAGGTGACCCCCTGCTTTTTCTCCAGCTGAGAAACCTGGTCCTTCATTAGGGCTTTCAAAGGCGTAACTACAATCGTAACCGCCTGATACTGCTCTGCCAGATACAGAGCAGGCAGCTGGAACAGAACCGATTTACCCGCGCCAGTAGGGGCCGTAACAAAAACATTACGGAAGCTCTCTCCGGAAAACGCACCATCACACTGACTGGCGATACAGTCAATGATCTCTCCCTGAGAAAGGCAGGTCACTTCCCGATTTTCTTTTGGGGAGCGGTAAAATTGCAGCGGTCGAAAAGCTGCTTCTTTCCCCCAGTATTTTTGCAGCAAGGGAAGGAACCTCTCCCCGTGATACTGCTCCTCTTTTTCAGAAATCACCACAGAATAAGGAATTCCCTTTTCATCCAACATACAAAAGAAGGCCTGAAGCTGCGGCTGCTTCCAACCATCCTCTTCATCGATCAGATATCGTCCTCCAGTAGTGCACATTCCCTCCTGTACCGCAATACAATGCTGTAAAAA